>CAJQOX010000250.1 GCA_905480075.1 uncultured Aureispira sp.
TTTTCTATTACTGAATTGCTTACATTTGAGCTTGTGCTCTTTACTTTAATCGTTTTCATATTCTATATGATTTTAAGTTAAATACATATAGAACGATGAAGATTTTTTTTGGCTACACCGATAGGTGTTTAGTGCAACAAAGTATATAGCGCATTGAAACGTGCCATATACTAAACGTTTTATGACCAATTTCACTATACCCGCTAGGAATACTAAAAAATGAATCTTAACTATTGCATAATTTTATTAATTGTAACTATTGCGATCCATTCAAAAGCCCAAAAATCAACTTTTGCTATTAATTATCATAAAGCATTAATAACTAAAAGCATTGATCCAATCTCAGAGCACTTCCTAAACTCAAGACAATTTATAAAACTATCCTCTTGGCCAAATTCAGCTGAAGTAATTAATGGGGTAGATTCAATGCTTAATATTTATAAGGACTCAATAACTCAATGTCTACATCTCTTAGATAAAAAGCTTACTTCGAAAGGTTTTTTATTAACGAAAAGTGTCCTTGAAAATTCAGAAAGAACTCTCGGGGTATTTGGTCAAGTCAAACTAACAGTATCATATAATGGTAAAAAAGCTTTTATTTATACTGATGTAATGGATGTGAATGGTAAAGATTATTTAATCAGCTCTTTTCCGTCTGATACGCCATCCAAAGAAAGAATAAATTCTGCTTTTATAAGAATCAATAACGAAAATTATCCACTTTGGAATCTTAGAAAAACTGAACTTGAACAAGCAGAAGCTGTATTAGCAGAAGCATCTCCTATTAAATATAAAGGGAAAGAATTTACAGATTTTACGCATTTAGTTTTCTCTCAAGGCATCATAAATAAAGACGGGAGCAAATGCTTTTACCTGAATGCATCTAGAAAAGGAGATTCGACACAATTAATAATATTTATAGATCTTGAAAAAGAAACTATAGTTAAGGTAGATCAAAAAATACCAGAACTAACGATCAACCCCTTGAGATCTTTGAGTAAAAAAGAGACCTATAATCAAATAAAAGAAAAGCGAGGAGAAAATACAGCAAATGAATATCTCAGATTTCGAAGTAAAAAGGATTCATTCTATTTATTTTTGGATTCTTTAAGGAATACATTAGTAGAGCAATCTGGTGGTTATCATGAAGTAGATGGTCGTAAATTTCCGAAAGGAAAAAAAGATAAAGAAACACCTCACAAAATATTTATAATTGAAGGAAAGGGTAAAGAACTAAAACGAAAAATTCTTGAACTAGAAAAAGTAGGTTTAAGCTTAATTAAAAATGTAATTGATAGAGATTCTATCCATAAAGAACTACCTACTAAAATAAATGAAGAAATGGATAAAGAAAGAGGTATAACTTGGGAGGAATATGTATTTGACCAAATGCCAGTTGCTGCAATATTCCCAATGCTTCGAAAATTTAAAAATGATGCCAAATCTACTGAAAACGTTATAGTAAACTATCTAATAAATAAATAAACTGGTCAAAATAACTAAGTCTTAAAGTCAACAGCAAGTCCAGCCATAAAGATAAGCTTGCACAAAACCAAGCTACATGCTACTTATGGAGATCAAATAAAAAATGAATCCATTAATAGACATTAAATTAATGTCAATATATCAGGAAATCAAAAGAAAATCAACATAAAAACCTTGGGCATAGCAATGAACAGCGAGAACTTGATGCAGTGCAGCAAGCGGCAGGCTTATAATTTAATTATCTTAATGTTTTGTAGCATAGAATAATATCGTTTATTTACGGTAGATATAATCAGCGATCTTTCTAAATTCAATCCTTCAATATCATTAATTCGATTGAATTCACGTAAATGTTTATCCCCCCATATACTTATATCAATAAGGATTGACGATAACTCTATCGCCTTCTCAGTAAGAAGATAAATATTTTCTTTTTTGTTGTTTGCTTGCTTTTGCTTGGTAATTAATTCATAAGATGTCAAAAGTTTTAAGCGGGAGGATAGAATACTTGGAGCAATCTGCTCCTCTGATGTGGAAAATGACTTGAATGTCATTTTATGATGCAATAGCATATCCCGTAGAATAAGCAAAGACCATTTATCACCAATAATGTCTAATGTTGATGCGATCGGGCAACCGGATCTGAAATTATTTTTCATTTTTTTTTAATTTATTACTATTGTTTCGATAGTAATATTTACTTTTGCTATTATTTTCATAGTAAAAGTAAATATTTCCAATGAATAATCAGAAAAAACTAACCAAAATCAATTTGTATGATAAGTTCAATGCTGCCTTTGTCAGTCTGATAACGCCTGAAATGTCAGAGTTGAATAAAATCAGAAAGCAAAATTCCTATTCAAAAGAACCTACTTTAGAACGACCTTTTGAGATGCCTCTTGAATTTATCTCTGTTGACGGGATAAAAATAAGAATGGCTAAATCTTTAATTTATAACCATAATAAAGAAACAATTGTTCTGCTTTCTGCTTTTCCTCATACCATTATTGCATATTCTCCGATTTGGGACGCATTAAAACAAGAATATAACATTTATACTTATGATTTACCAGGATTTGGAGCAAGTGATTCAAAATCTGAATACATGTCCTTTGAGTTTCAAGGGAATTTCCTGAATTCATTTTTGACACATTTTGATATTGAAGATTCCCATTTAGTCGCTCCTGATGTTGGTATGGCAAGTGCTTTGTCTTATGTTATTAATCATAAGAACAAAATAAAATCACTAATGATAGGTGACGGACCTGCTGCATTGCCTACATCAGAACCGAGCATAATGAAGAAAATGGTGCATTCAGGTTTTTGGAGAACAATGTTTATCATTGCAGGAAGTGGCGCATTGATTGAATCAGCAAAGAATTTGGGGAATGTAAGGTATGTTCCGAATAAATATGAACTATCAGACTATAAAAAATCTCATAAAGGGAAAGTAGCGAACTGCATGAAGTGGTTCAAAAAGTATCCTGTAGCGTTAAAGGATATTGATAAAAACCTAAAAAACATTCAAATACCTACTAAAATATTTTGGGGAGAGCATGAAGCAATTTTACATAAAGAAAATGGGATAAATCTAAATAAGCGATTAACTAATAGTGAACTTCAAATATTTGAAAACTGCGGACATTTTGTTTATCAGGATGATTACCCTAAATTTATCAGGATGATTCAATCGTGGGTCGAAAAACATAAATAAAACGGTTCACAAATATTGTTTGGGATCAATTACATTAATATTATAGGCTTTATATACTATTATTCACTTTTTTTATCTCTTATCATTTGTGTTTGCTCCGGTTCAAAAAAAGAACAGCTACTAATAGCTGAAAATGATGAAACGTCAGCGGTGCTACTGATATGTACTTGTGACAAAGAAAAGAATGGGAAAATGAAAAATAAAATAAATCTTTTTTAACTTAAAAATTTAGTATTTTTAAGGAATTAGCCATTGGAACCATTTAATGTAATTAAAATGAAGGAAACCAAAACCTACATCATCGCTTTTGATGAAAAGAAGATACTGTTTCGTTTAATTCCAGAAAAAGGAAGAGCAATACGTGTTAAAAAAGACCATAAGAAATTTGAATGGCTTCAGCAACAGGAAACCGGCAAAGTGGTTAAGATCAATGCTAAAGGACGTTGGACTTCCTCGAAAGATTATGATGGTTTGTATAACAAGCTTCAAAGCGAGTCTACAACAGATAGTAAGCCAATAACTTCTAAAAAAACTAAAGTCAGAAGCACAATTAAGGTAAAGGAAAACCCGCTGCCCAAAACAAAACCGGAACCTGTTAAATCTATTTTAGGATATCATGAAGTGGAACTAAAGGTAAAAGCTAATATGAGTAAGTATGTTGAGGTCAATACCTCTGTCGAAGAGACTCATGATGAATTGCTTTTAGAGGTTGCTACTTTTTTTACCACGGTTTCTTTTGCCTCTGCACCTTCTATACAGCGTAAATTTAAGATCGGCTATAACCGTGCTACTAGAATCATAGAGGCATTAGAGGAACTATCAATCATTAAGGATGGAAAACCTTTGGTTAGTAATACTGATGGTCTTTTACGTTTTTTTCCCAATGGAAAGGGGGGAGTGTCCAAAGAAAATAACGGAGTGAATTTAAATATCGATCCCAAAAGCAGTAAATGGCCTGTTACAGAAAAATTGACTTGCCTTTCTTGTCAAGGTAAAGGAAAAATTACCGAGATCAGTATTCAGAGAGGAGGTTTTCTGAATTTAAAAAAGAAAGAGGTTTTTTTAGAGTCAGTATGCACTACATGTAATGGGGTAGGGTATTCCGAAAAGCAGCATTTCCCATACAAATTAAATTATTCTAAAAGTTATTCCTTCTTTCTTAAATCTTCTCTCAATTTTGATTTGGTTGCCAAAGCTATCTTGGATAGCTTCCTAACAAAAGATGAGTTTACCAAGGATGAATTACTGAGCTTCTTAAAATTTAATCATGATAAGTGGGATGAAGTTGAAAAGTCATTTTGTAGAAATTTTTCATTTTTAAAGGGTAGTGAACCTTCCTCAGATGATGTGCCGGTATATGCGACCTGGGAAATGGTGCAAGAAGTATCTGATAAATTGAACGAATATTCCGCTTTCATGTTAATCGATGCGAATGGATTTATTGCGCCTTTATTTAAAACGGAAATTATTGATAATGGCACGAAAAGACGCTCTACAAAAGATGATAATATTTATTACAAGTTTACAAAAACAGCTAAGAAGTTGTATAAAAGCTTGTAATCAATGAATTTTTAATAGCATGACAAAAAGGTATATTTTAGAGATAGCCAATTGAGAATTTTAAATTTAGTTTTATCACAAAGACATAATGAATTCAACCTGTTCTAAGTGCCAAAATTTAGGTCTCTGCTTTTATTCCGATCATATATACCCACAAGATTATTTAGAAGGTAACATGGATTCGGATATTTGGATAATTGGTTTAAATCCAAAAGCAAATATCGGACATATAGAAAAGAGATCCAAAAGTGATTTTAGTAATTTTAATCCTGAAATTCATCCTTATTTTAAGGATTTTAAGAAAGTATCAAAAAGACTATATGAAAATTGGACAAGTATCAACAGTAATGTAGCTCATACAGATTTGGTGAAGTGTTTTTCTAATGAATTTCCCCCCAAATTAAAGCCTGGTCTGAAATCAAACCGCGCTGTTAAGAGGGAAATTGTTAACAATTGCAGCGAACATCTTTATGCTCAAATTCAGCTTGGTAAACCTAAACTTATTATTTGTAACGGCTCTCCTGTAAGCTGGGAAATGATTCGCTTATTTCCTCCTGTAATTGAAGTGGAAGACTACAAATCACTTACCTCTTATCATACGGGGGTTAGTTTTAAAAATGGAGACAGCCATCAGTTTTGGATAGTACTTTCCGGCTTTATTGGTCGTATTGACGACTGGAGTAAAAGACGTTTGGGATTGGAAATAGAGGAAATTTTAGATAAGCAACAAATTCTCTATTAATACAGATACATAATTAATTGTACATTGTTCATAGCGTCTATATGCTACCCACAATTTGTACTGACCAAAGGTGGTTTAATGAAGACGACTTAAAATTTCGACCCTATCTTTTCTAAATATTTTAAATTGTAATAAAATCATGAATAAAAATATTCTATTTGTTTTAGTTCTGTTTTCGGTTTCATTTTTCTTTAGTTCTTGCTTGCAGGATTCTACCTCAAATTTAGAAAGTGTTTGGAATGTTACGAGTTGGTTTAATAATAGTATAGAGGAGATAGAAGCAGGTGTCACAATTAATATTGAATTTTTAAATGTGAATAACGATGCGGGTACCATAAAAATTACACTGAATAATCCTTCTGATATTTTTATTTATGAGGGGGATTTCTCCATTACAAATGGTCAACTTACTGCAAATAATTTAAATGAAACTACAGGGAATTCCGAAATTTATAGAAACGATATTTCCGGAGCAATAACAATTACCGGAAACAACCTTGAAATAAATGGAATTAACACTGCCTATTCTTCAACAGCACCAACAACTACCTATCCTTTAGTTGTCATTGCCCAAAAGTAGACCGATTTTTTTTTAGAGAAAAGATACCTTGTAATAATAATTGGAAATGGCTTATAACAGAAAGCAGGAAATGCAGATACAAATTTTGATAGGTGATACATGGCTAATCGAATGCAATGATTTTACTACTTGTCCAAAAATTAAATTTACTATCAAAACTTATAATTTTGTTTTATGATTGTGTACTTTCGATCTAAATTATTTCAAAATACTCCCTAACCTGTTATGAGGCTCAAAAACCTTGTATTGTGAGAGTTCAATGTGTTCTTCATAAAAGTACAAAGATAGATATGAAAATAAAACTTTCAATTTTCCTTTTGATTTTTTCCCTTGTATGCTGTCAAACTAAATCGACTGATGAAAGATCAAAAAGTCAAACTGAAGAAATACTTTTTCCTGAAGTGAATGATGATTTTAAAGGATACCTCAGAAATTTTGGAAAATCTAAGTTACCAATAGAGCTCAAAGGCTGTGTAATGAATTCAAATAGGTTGACTCAGTTTAACGATGAAACTTATAATAAGTACGTTGATGACTATTCTTTTAGTTATAAACAAATTCCTACGAATGGAAATTTCATAGCAACTATAACCTTAGGTGCTGCTGACTGCTTTTTGCCCACCTTGACTACTTACAGACTATCGGGAGATATAATTGACCATAAGATATTAGCTATTGGTTATTGCGGGTCCGACTGCGGATATTCCTGCGATGAATTTATGACCATAACGGACGATTATTCTATTTATGTTTCAGATACTATCAGTTCTTCAGACTGTGACGACTTCGGAAATATCATTGCAGGTTCCACTAAGAATTATGTAATTTTTAAATCAGGTAGGCTTTTGGACAACGGAGAGATTGAATTAACTTAAGAGCGTAGAAAGGAATTAGAAAAATAATAAGGTACTATCATTAAGAAGTATTTATGCGGATACTCATTTTTCTCTGCAGGATTGGTTTTGAATTAAAGTTTCCATCTATTTGACAGCCTGTTTCCGGAAGTTTTCATTGATGTATATTTTATGATATTCTTATTCTCCTCCCTCATCAATATCTATTTATAACCCATTTTATGTTTTTAAAATTTAAAGCCTTTATTTTTCATAAAAATTTCATATTGTTGTTTTTGTGGATTTTACTGACTCTGATTAATATTAATAAGGCTTTTCATATTGATGATACTTTTCACCTCGAAGCCGCACAACATTTGCTAAATCATCCTGCAAGGCCTATGTCGGGATTTATCAATTGGGGAGATGATGCAATACCTATGTCTCAGTCCAATCATCCTGTGTTGTTTTTTTACATGATTGCCCTGGTGGCAAATTTTTTTGGCTTCAATGAAATTCCCCTTCATCTTTTTTTGTCTGTTTTTACTTTTTTAGCTTTGTTTTTTTTTAGAAAACTTGCTCAAATATTTTCTCCTGAAAATTCAGATTTACTTCTTATCTTTTTCGCCCTTTGTCCTGCTTTTGTTGTCAATCAGAACCTGATGGCGGATGTTCCGGTGATGTCTTTGGTTTTAGGCATGCTTTATTTCCTTATTAAAGGGAAAAATACCAACCGCTTGATTTTTTATAACATCTCTACATTTTTATTAGGCCTTAGTTTGTTGATCAAATTTACTGCTTTACCATTGTGGGTAGTTATAGCTTTTGTAATTCTTCTAAATAAACAATACAAAAATTTAATTTCATTATTGATTCCTGTAATTTTATTGATTGGCTGGTCTGCCTGGAATTATTTTGAATATGGTGGTATTCATATTTTAGGAAGAGAAAAAAAATGTCCGGGTTTTGACTTAGTGCTGCCATTTCTCTCTTGTTTGGGGGCTATGTCAACTTTTATTTTTTCATTTTCTTATGGAATCCGTCCCCAAAAAAAGACACAAACTATAATATTTGTCACTTTTAGCTTATTCTGCTTTTCGTTTTTGCTTTTTTGTTTTAATATTATAGACGAAGGTTCCTTTACTCATTTCCTTGATGGTTTATTTGTCTTTATGGGGAGTATTGTGATGGCAATTTTATTTTTGATCTTTCTTCGGACAAAAGATAAAAGTACCACCTTCTTATCCTCTGATGAAATAATTGTTTATTTCTGTTTGGGCGCTTTGGGGCTTTTTATTGTTTTTCTTGCCCCTTTTATAGCTACAAGGCATATTCTTTTGTTAATTCCCTTTTGTATTTTACTAGGTTCAGGTTTGTTTAATCAATGTTCTTACCGAATCAATATGTTTTCATTGTCCTATGCTATTGTATTAGGTGTATTTCTTGGGATTTCTGATTGGAAATATGCGGATTACTACAGACATATGTCTCAGTCCCCTGAAATTCCTGAGGGGGAAGTTGTATGGACAATAGGTCATTGGGGATGGCAATGGTATTCAAAAAAACAGGGGATGAAAGAATATAATAATAATAATTCTGACGTTAAAAGGGGAGATTATTTTGTTTTTCCCGGACATGTAGACAAACAGAAAATTAATGAAAACCTGACACTTTCTGTTGTTAATAAAGTTTGGGATGAGTCAGACCTGCTCACCTTTTTCTCCGGAAAATCTTTCGGATCAATGTATTGGAATACTGCTTTCAGACCCGCCTGGAATTTCTCACATAAACCGGTAGATACCATTTTTGTATGTTTGGTTGAAAACGTAAAAAATGAAAAGTATTCAGCTACTAAGGAATAGCAATTTATGTCGCAATAATCTTTTAAAAGCATTCTTTTTCTGGTAATAGAGGAATAATTTTAATGATTATCATAGATTTTCAGATGGGCAGTTATTTTTTTCTTTTATTCATTGTAATACACCTGTTTATTTAGTCAAAATCTTTTTAATGAAATCCTCTTCTTTCCAATAATAGACGATATCATGATTATGTTTTTCTATGCTATTATTCAATTTCCTTGTCAAATATTTTGAATAAATAATAAAATTAAAAACTCTTTTCCCTTTCCTTCGTTATAATATAGAATTACTAAAATATAAATTTTTATTTTTTATGCATACCCTCGAACCTCATTATAAATGGAGAATGTATTATGTTGCTTCTGAAGATGAAAAAAGTCCCTTCTTTGGTAAAGTATATAGTGAATTCGAATTCTCTACAAAAATTTATAATTATTATATTCATCCACAATGGGATGATTTTGGCTCTGAAACTTTATTTGCTAAAGTTCTGTTTGTTAATTATTTAGATAATTATTGTATAATAGAGCTGATAGGGGAGTGGAATGATTGTTTGTATAATGATGTGATGTTACTAAAACAGGGCCTGATTGACAGAATGCAGGAAGAGGGTATCTCTAAATTTATCCTTATATGTGAAAATGTTCTCAACTTTCATGCTTCTGATGATTGCTATTACGAAGAATGGTACGAAGATGTCAATGATGAAGCTGGGTGGATATGCTTTACCGGATTAAATGATCATGTGCTTGAAGAAATGACAGAATATGGGATTCAGCATTATGTAAATTTTGGTATTGAGTATAACATAAACTGGCGCCCGCAGAAACCCGGTATAGTGTACGAAATGCTTAGATCCAGAATTGAAGATTAAAAAATAAATTTACAATCAATTTTCCGTTAATATGTTTTTGTTTGTCTTGATTGTCTCTGCCTCTATAAAGATGCGGTTGATATTAGGTAGGGCCTTTTTTATCTTATTTTCCAACTGATCAATTACGGCTTCTATTTCATCTGAAGTAAGACCATCCTTAAAATTAGCATCGAGGTTTACCAAAACTTCATTAGGACCGAAATATAAACTTAAAGGCCTTTTGTGGGCAGTAACGTTTTCTTCTGCTTCCAATATATCGGTTATGATTTTGATATCTTCAGGCATTAATCCTTCTCCTATCAATAAATCTTTGCATTCCGTTGCAAAGAACAGTGAAACACTGATTAATAATAATCCGATCATAATAGACCCCATTCCATCAAAATAAACATTGCCCGTAGCATGGCCAAGACCAACACTTATCAAGGCAATTATTAGTCCCAAAAGTGCTGCACTGTCCTCTATTACTATAGCAGAAGTAGAGGTGTCCTTGCTGTCTACCAATTCCTGATAAAAAGTTTTATTTCCACGTGTGGCATTGAATTGCTTAAGGGCTACACGCAAGGCAGTCCCTTCAAAAACCATAGCGAGAGTGAGAACGACATAGTTCCACATTACATGTTCATTGTCTACCTCATGTGGATGAAGGACAGCTTCTATCCCCTCAAAAAGTGCTATGCCTCCCCCTAATGCAAAAATCATCACGGCTACAATAAAGGACCAGAAATATATCTCGTTGCCATATCCATAGGGGTGTTGTTCGTCCGCCGGTTTCTGACTCTTTTTGATGCCAAACAGTAGCAGCGCACCATTTCCTGTATCTACCAATGAATGTATACCTTCAGAAAGCATAGATGCCGACCCGGTAAATGCTGC
>CAJQOX010000251.1 GCA_905480075.1 uncultured Aureispira sp.
CCACCATGAATTATAGCAGGGTTATTCTCCAATGTTTGAGTCATGTTTGGTCTTATTGCGTCTTTCAGTAAAACAGTCATTGGGCCCTGAGCTTTTAAATCTCTTGCATAAATTGGTTTTTTATCAAAGGTAAAACCAACAAAAATATTCCCGAGTTTATTTTTAAGGTCTGCAACATTTTTTGACATACACAAAATAGCCATCACTTCAGAAGCCGGCGTTATATTAAAACCTCCTTCCCGGGGTATACCATTTGCTGTACCCCCCAGGCCAATCGTGATCTGACGAAGTGCCCGGTCATTCATATCCATCACTCTTTTCCATACTATCGTCCTCGGGTCAATCCCCAAACTCCTTGTCTTGCTTTGAATATTATTATCAATCAGGGCAGAAAGCAGATTATTAGCTTTTTCAACGGCAGAAAAATCTCCTGTAAAATGCAAATTAATATCTTCCATAGGAACTACCTGCGAATATCCGCCACCTGCAGCACCACCTTTTATTCCAAAAACAGGACCTAAAGAAGGTTCTCTTAGAACAACTGTGGCTTTTTTACCAATTTTATTCATCCCTTCAGTCAAACCTATTGAAGTAGTGGTTTTGCCTTCCCCGGCAGGAGTAGGCGTCATAGCGGTTACCAAAATAAGATTTCCCTGTTCTACTTTTTCTTCATCGATAAGGTTAAGAGGCAATTTAGCCTTGTATTTCCCATAATACTCCAGATCATCAGCATCAATATCAAGCTTAGAGGCTATGGTTTTAATGTGGCTCATTTCATTTTTCTGAGCTATTTCAATATCTGATGGAAATTTCATAATTTTCTTTATGTCTTGATTTACTTTTTGCATTGTATGAAAATATTTTGATGAATATGATTAAAAAATAAAATGGGCAAAGATGAAATAATAATTTAAACACTATTGATTTTGCTCTAATTTATACTTGCCTTTACTTTTTCTGATTTTGACAGCGACTACTTTATATTCGGGACAGAGTGCCTCTGTATCATGTACGTCTGAGGTGATAATATTCACCATAATTTCAGGAAAGTGAAACGTAGTACTTAAAACTCCTTTTTTTACTTCATCTGTTACTTTTGCTTTAATATCAACTTTTCCTCTGGGAGATTCAACACAGACCATATCAGAATCTGCAATTCCATTTTCCAGGGCATCCTCGGGATGAATCAAAAGCACATCTTCAGTTAAAATTTCCACATTGGAAGTACGACGGGTCATAGCCCCGCAATTATAATGTTCCAATTCCCTGTTTGTAGTTAGAATATAAGGATATTTTTCAGAATGCTGAACCAATTCCTCTGTCTCTTTAAAATCATGGAATTCGAATTTCCCTTTACCTCTTTTGAAGTCTACAGTATGTAAGATTTCAGTATCAGTACCATCCTTTGCCACCGGCCATTGCTTCCCGTTTTTCCCCAGTTCCTCCCAGACAATACCTTCAAAGAATGGTACAATCTGTGCCACTTCAGACAAGGTACCTTCGGCAGTATAATCAGCTTGTTTATAGCCCATTTTGTTCATAATATCAACAATGATCTGTCCATCGGGTTTGGTATTTCCTACCGGTTCCACCACTTTATTAACTTGTTGAACCCTCCGTTCCCCATTGGTAAATGTGCCACTTTTCTCGAGGAAAGAAGCCCCGGGAAGAACAACATCGGCATATTTGGCAGTTTCTGTCATAAACAATTCCTGCACAACAACAAGGTCTGTAGATTCCAATGCTTTGATAACCTTTTTGGTATTAGGGTCCGTTTGCACCACATCTTCACCGATAATCCAAATAGCCTTTAATTTTCCTTCAAGAGCGGCATCGAACATTTCAGGGATTTTATATCCTACATGTCCGGGTAGTTTACAACCATAAAATTCTTCGTATTTTTTGATAACATCGGGTTTTGTAATATCCATATATCCAGCCCCCTGATGAGGCTGAACCCCCATATCGGCAGAGCCCTGAACATTATTTTGTCCTCTCAGCGGATTTACCCCTACGCCCCTTCTACCGATATTCCCGGTAAGCAGGGCAAGGTCAGCAATTTGCATGACGGTGAAGGTTCCCTGTGAATGTTCCGTAACACCCAGTCCGTGAAAAGACATAGCATTCGGTGCAGATGCATAAGCTATAGCGGCTGCTTTTACATCGTTTCTATCTACGCCTGATACCGATTCCATTTTATCAATATCCAATGCCTGAATTTCTTTAAGGTAATCTTCATATCCCTCTGTACGATTTTCAATAAAGGTCATATCGGCAAGACCTGCTTCAATAATATAGTAAATCATCATATTAAGAACGGCAACATTCGTTCCCGGTCGCAAGGCAAGATGATGGTCGGCATATCGTGCTATTTCTGTCCTGCGCGGATCAATAACTATTGTCATTTTACCACTCATTGCATGTTGTTTCAACTTGGCTCCGGTTACAGGATGAGCATCTGTTGGATTTGCCCCGATTACCATGATACAGTCAGTATATTTCAAATCTTTGATAGAGTTTGTTGCAGCACCTGTACCGAATGTACGCTGCATACCCAATGCTGTAGGTGAATGACAGACCCTGGCACAACCATCAATATTGTTGGTACCGATAACAGCCCTGATAAACTTCTGCATCAGATAATTCTCTTCGTTAGTGCAACGGGAAGATGAAATTCCTGCAATAGAATCAGCACCGAATTTTTCTTTATAGCTTGTCAGTTTATTGGCAATATAATCATAGGCTTCCTCCCAGCTTACTTCTTCAAATTCACCATTTCTTTTAATCAAAGGAGAACGAAGGCGTTCAGGATGATCATAAAATTTAAATGCAAAGCGGCCTTTCAGGCAGGTATGACCCTGATTAACCTCTGCATCATAAGGAGCCTGAATACTAAGAATTTCTCCACTGACTACAGAAACGTCGAGGTTACAACCTACACCACAATAGGTACAGACGGTTCGCGTCACTTCGGCTTGTTTTACAGATTTTGACTCAAAAGCATCAGAAATTGCAGAGGTGGGACAAGCCTGAGCACAAGCACCACAACTCACACAATCGGATTCAAAGAAGGAGACATCAGCCCCTTTAATAATCCGGCTATCAAAACCCCTGCCTGCCATATTCAATACCAATTCACCCTGAACTTCATCACAGGCTCTGACACATCGATAGCAATTAATACACTTCGAGAGATCAGAAACCATATAAGGGTGGCTATTATCTTTTTGGCGGTCCAGGTGATTTGCCCCTTCGGGATAACGTACTTTACGGATACCAACACTGGCAGCTACATCCTGTAATTCACAATTGCCGTTAACTTCACAGGTAAGACAATCCAGCGGATGATCTGTGAGGACCAATTCAATGATATTTTTTCTTAGTCTCTTGACATTTTTCGAATTGGGATAAATATGCATCCCTTCAGCAAGTGGGGTATGACAGGAGGCTACCGTTTTAGTTTTACCTTCCTTATTCATCGCCACATCAACACTGCAAACCCTGCAGGCACCGAAAGGATCAAGATTAGGAGCATCACATAAGGTAGGAACCGAGTCTTTACCATAATATCTTCTGATAAATGAGATAATAGTTTCGTCCTTTTTCATAACAAAAGGCTTATTATCTATATAGGCTATTTTATCCATGGTTATATATTTTTATTGTTAGATTCCCAATTATCAATTGGAAAAATAAGCTTTAAGTTCTTCATCAAAGTATTGCAAAGCATTCCGAACAGGTAGCGGAAGACCACCTCCGTGAGCACAAAGAGAACCAATTTCGAGGGTATGTAATAAATCATCGAATAAGGTTCTGTCAATTTTATACCCTTCATTCTGAGCCTTATTGAGCATTTCATGGGCCCGGGTAGTCCCTAAACGGCAGGGGAAACATTTGCCACAGCTTTCATCAGCACCGAATTTGAATAAATGTTCCAGATAGGCAACCATCGGATAATCTTCCGGAATCCCGATAATACCGGCATGTCCGAGCAAAAATCCATTATCAGAAAATGATTCAAAAGAAATCTGTAAATCATCGATCTTTGAAACCGGGACAAGTCCCCCCAGGGGCCCTCCAATATGTAAGGCTTTGCAAGGCACAGAAAACCCTTCCCCCAATTCATTAACAACAGTAGAAAGAGGAGTTCCCATTTCCACTTCATAGATTCCTGGTTTATTGAATTTTCCGTCAAGACTAAGCAACTTGGTTCCTGTAGATTTTTCAGTACCAAAGGCTTTGTAAGCAGCCCCACCATTAGATAAAATATAATGTAATGTTGCCAGGGTTTCAACATTATTGACAACAGTAGGTTTGTTGAACAATCCTTGTACGGCAGGATAAGGAGGCCGAACCCGCACTTCCGGTCTTTGGCCTTCTATAGAGTTTATCAGGGCCGTTTCTTCCCCGCAGATATAGGAACCCTGCGCTTTAATAACCTTAAATTCAAAATTAAAACCACTGCCCAGAATATTGCTGCCTATAAGCTTGGCATCCCGAAGTTCCTGAATGGCCTGATGAACAATATCCACCGATTCGGGATATTCTCCACGAATATACAAAACACCATGAGCGGCATGAGTAACAAATCCTGAGACCAACATTCCAAAAAGGACAGAATGCGGACGTTCTTCCAACAAATACCTGTCAGAAAATGCGCCCGGGTCCCCTTCATCGGCATTGCAAACAATAAACTTAGTTTCGTTTTCCACCTTCCTGCAAAATTCCAGTTTCAGGCCCATTGGAAAGCCTGCACCGCCCCTGCCACGAATACCGGAGGTTTTGATATCTTCAAGCACCTGTGCAGAATCACGTTTTAGTATATCGGCAAATACTTTATAATAAGCATCCACCCCCGGAAAATCCAGGGTCAATATTTTATTTCCATATGAATTGACGGCATAATTGTCTTTATTCTGAGATTTATCTCCCTTTATCAGGGCCTCAATTTCATCTGTGGATTTTGCAGAATAATTTTTCCCGTCATAATGAAAGGAAGCATTCTCGTGACAACGCCCGAGACAACACATATGACCAATTTCTTCTTCACTGAAGTGTTGAGAAAGGTCTTTTTTCAGTTTATCCTGTGTTCCTGCAGTGAGGCAGGTGCTACCATTACAAACATAGACTTTCTTTCCTTTATTTTCAGGTTTCAAAAAATCATAGAAAGTTGTAGTGCCATAGGTATTTGCTGTACCAATGAGAAATTCATCCGCAAGTTTATCGAGGTCTTCTACAGAAGGTGCACCGCTTTCTTCAGCCAGTTTGCCCATTCTTTCAAAAAGGTTATTTGTCAGACCTTTTCCTTTCCTGCCTGCCAGTTCACTTAAATTTTTTGACATTTTTTCGTTATGTTATTAATTATTTAATGATGAATTTTAATAATACATCCAATTGAAAAACTAAAAACTATTATCACAATTCTATTCTATCAGGATTTGCATAGCAAGTTGCCTTATTGCCTCTGCAAAACCCCAGCAAAGTTATTCCAAACTGTTTTGCATATTCAACAGATAATGATGAAGGTGCAGAAACAGCAGCAAGTATTGGTATAGCAGCAGAATAGGCTTTAGAAACAATCTCATAGGAAATCCGACCGCTTACCAAAACACAGGCAGCGTTACCCAGTCTTTTTTTCCAGATTAAATCTCCTACTACCTTATCCACTGCATTATGCCTGCCGATATCTTCCATAAGACTCAACATCTCACCATCTTCGGTAAAGGCAGCCGCAGCATGCGACCCTCCTGACCTCTTGAAATCATCCTGCATTGAGCTCATTCTGTCAAACATCTGATATAATAATCCTACCGAAAGTTTCAATTCCGTTTTCAGACAATTTTTAAAGGTTGACGCTTCATCCAATTCTTTTTTTCCACAAATACCACAGGAAGAGACCGACAAAAGTGAGCGGCTGTTATTGAAGCCTGATCCTAATTTATTTTTATCTAAGCGCACATTTGCGATAGTCGTAATTTTATTCTTTTCCCGATAATCAATCTCTAAATCAGTATCAGTATGCCTGTATACATCTTCAGAAAACAGAAGACCACGCACTAATTCCCTGTCATTACCCGGTGTTCGCATAGTGACAGTAAAGGGAAGATTATTGATCGTTATTTGCAAAGCCTGTTCCACAGTCAGCATATCGCGCACCAATGCATCCTTTCCTTCTGTATATTTTTGTCCCTGATATTCTAATACGGCCATTTTTATTTTCATAATCCAGGAAATCCTGTCAATAAGATAACAGACTTTCAAAGTGAGTACTAAATATACCAATCTTATTAAGTTCTGACAACCTTTTGGCTAAACTATTTTACATAATAATAGTTTTCAACAAATAAATAAAACTATCGACTCAGAGAATATATTCGAAACATTATTTGCCCAACAAGCACAACAGCCTACAATAGAACAGAAAAAAAGAAAAAAAAGAAAAAACAAACAAAAAAATCGTCCACCTCTGATCAGAAGTGGACGATTCAAAAAAAAAGTATTATTTATTATAATTCAGCAACTACTTTTTCATAAAAGAACGTGTTCTAAAGATTCCTTTAGTATTCTTCAAAGTAATAAAATAGATTCCGGAAGCAAAATCTTCTGTATTTATTGAAAAATTACTTGAATTTATAGTTTTCTGAACAAGGACATTTCCAATCTGATTAATTACAAAAACATCCACTTCATCATCTCCTTCTATTTCTACATTCAGTACGGTCACAGCAGGATTAGGATAAAGCGAATAATTTAATTGTTTTTTTGTCGCAATTTGGGCAGAAGAACCAACTAAAGATTTCACTATTGCCAAAGCCTCCGGAGAGAACCCTACGTCAAAAGTTCCTGAACTGTCTCCGTTCATATCATAGATTACTCCCATATTGTTCGATTGGTCAGAATAATCGATATGACTGACACAGAACTTATTGTTTAAAGTATCCAAGGCAAAGGAAAAACTGCCTGTCAAATTAACGATATTTGCGTTGATAACAGAATTAGAGGCAAGGTCATAACTTCCTATACCACTATCAAAAGGAAAGTACCAGACACCATTCCCATCACCAAATGCAGTCGGTCCGTTCCCGAGTGGGTTGATTGTAGCAGAAGCCGGTTGTGTCGACTTGGAAAAAGTATTTGTATTATAAGAAGATATAGTATTTGAAGAACCATTCAGGCTATAGATCATATTTCCGTCAACAATAAGACGACCGATCTCATCTCCTGCAGAAGACAATGTATCATTACGGACAACCGTAAAGGTATTCAAATCGACAACTGTAAGATAACCCAGGGTATCCCCCCATCCGGAGAGTTTTGCATTATTCTGAGCAATGTAGGCATAGTCGCCTGAAACGACAAAATCTTTTGCGGCCTTGCTAACAGCAGGGATACTATCTGCGAAGGAGAGGTCTGAGCTATTAAAGACCCTGAAGTGGTTATTATAGGGACCGGTCCAACCCCAGGGTGCATACCAGTTACCTACCAACAATTTACCATTATGAACTGCTAATTTCACGGTACTTGCTCCACCAAAGGCATTTGCAGCAACCCTGGAATAGTTAGAAAGGTCGTATTTCACTATACTGTCCTGTGCAGCAACATAGGCGAACTGTCCGTCAACGACAATATCCTGAATAGAGGTGGTATAAATCGTATCCATACTTATCAGATTACCTCCTGATAAATCCTGAACACTAACATTTGCATAATCTGTTGATCCAAAGAGACCTCCGTTAACTACAATTATTTTCTGAGCGGAAACAACAAAAGAGCTAAAAAAAAGGATAAGAACTAAAAAAGAATTCATAAAAGATTGCATAGCTTAAAAATTTTAAAAATTAAAAAATTAAAATTTGGCTATACCAACGAGAAGAAAGGCTAAAAAACCAGTGAGATAAGGATAAAACCTATACCAGCTGCTTCAATCCACGAAAGCAATTACCAAGACAACAGAGGCAGGTCTCCTGACTTACAGCTTATTATTTCATCCTTCCCATAACATTACAGTGGATATATGCGAAATAAAACTTAACGCTGTTTACAGTTGCGGGACAGCTCAGGATTTTCACCTGATTCCCTATTATTCCTTATTTATAAATCAAATAAAGAACCTCTGAATTAAAATATTCTGCAAATGTAAAGAACCTTTTGATATTCTTTATATCAAAAGGTTCTTTTAATTTATAAATTTTAAAAATTATAATAATCTCAATCAAAAACAATTTTTACTTTTGCCACCGGATTCCAGGAATTATCTTCAACTATTGCTTCTGCTTCAATAAAATAATCGGAAGATACCCCTTTCATGGATTTCATCAGTCCTACAAAACTTTTTTGCAAAAAGCCCCGGGAGGCTCTTTTGTCCATAGGAGAATTAAGGGGTTCAAATTTCATTTTAAAAAGGACCATTTCAGTATTTCCTTCACTTACCTCAAAGGCTTCATTCATTTCCCAGGTACCCAAAAGGTATTCGTCAATTCGTTTTTCATCGCCACGACCACGGGTATAGACCTCCATAAACTTTAGTTTTAAGGACAGGACTCTTTCTGTTCTTTTAGAATGAACTTCGATTTCACCGTTGATAGTTTCTACCTCACGGGGATAAGAAGACAATACATGCAGTCGTATTTTAGTGCCTTCTATTCCAAACCATTTTTTTACTCTTCCAAACATTCAGTTCAGTATTTATTTTTTATCGTAATGAATTGAATAATCTTCCTTAACATCCTTTTTATTAAAGAATCTGAAAATTTAAGATAATCAATTTCTACTAAATAGGGGTTCTTATTTACAAACAGAACAAACAATATAAAACCAAGGTTCCCAATAACACAATTCAATTTACTTAAAAAAAATAAGGTTAACATCGGATGCCACCTTATTTCTATTAAAAATCTGATTCTCTGATAAGAAGATTAATATATGATAAAAAGATTAACGTTATCGTTGAACTATAACTTTTTGTTTTAAAAGCCCTCTTTCTGTGGTTAAAACAACAAGGTACACACCGTTTACTAAATTGGAAGCAGGAAGCTGAACAGAACTTTCTCCCTGAAGCAACATTTCATTTGACAAAGAAAGTACTTCGCGACCATCGGATGAATATATTCGCAGGGTACCTACAAGGTCTTCCGCTGTATAGACAGACAAAGAAATATAAGATGATGTCACTGGATTGGAGTTAATTTGAAGTGACATCTGCTTTTCAAGAGGCAATTCCTTTAGTGAAGTAGCAGAACTGACAGCCTCAAATTTATTGTAAGGTGAGGGGCTTGCACAGGTTGAATAATTACTGATAGGTGTTACTCTCCATACATAAAATTTACCTGCCTGTAAATTAGAGGTAGGCAGGTCATAAAAGGAATTCCCGTTATAATGATATCCTCTGTAAATAACATCAGATACATCCGGCACCCAGACATTTGGAATAATTGTCCCGTATACCTCTAAATAATACCATGGTGCCCCACCAGTCCAGTCAAGACGTAAGGTAGGGTTTGAAATCGGACCAAACTGAGTGTTATTAAGTGGTGAGATAGCAGAAGGCGAAGTAAGAGATAGATCGGTCGTGCCGTTTGGTGTATTTGAGACCCAGGTCCGTTGAGCCACATCGACCGCAATCGCTGCTTTCTGATCGTAAGAAAAAGTACTGATACAGGCATCAGAAGCATAAGACATGATATTTGTTTCGTCAGGGTCAAGAGATGCTCCCACAGGATCTTTTACGGTAACTATATATGGACAGGCAGTACGGCTGGAAAAGTAATCTGCTTCAGTGCCGCAGAAACCATCCCCAGCAGTTGTACAATTAGCCCCGGAAGTGCGGGAAACTTTTTCTACCGGGTGTCCGTTAATTAAAGAAGGTGCATTTGACCCACCGTAATCAGATTCTGCACTTTCTCCTTCCCAGCCATAAAAAGTATGTGGGAGACCAAAGAAGTGCCCCACTTCATGTGCCTCTGTTTTTGCCTGAGGGGTCATCATTGTCTTGAGCAGAAAAATATAATCGGACCAGGAATACCAGCTTGCCCACTGATTGCTCAGAGAACGCCCAATCGTGATATTCATCGTTCCCGGAATTGACCAGTTGTCCATAGTTTGTGAAGATGCATTGGAAGAGGCATCATCATCAATAGCATCTGAAACCCTGAAATGAATCTGATTATAAATAAAAAATTGAATATCCTGATCAATATACAAGGCATTCAATCCACAGAGAAAAGCAAAAATTTCTTTTTCAGTAGCTGCACCCTGACCTGAAGAATTTGACACAGAATGAAAAGATACCGGAATATAGGTAATGGTTCTGTTGGACATCAGATCATGAACCTGTTGCTTGGTATAAAGCATGCGATTCTGCATCAGCCGCTGTTTTATCATTACAGCAGTAGCATCAGACAGCCCACAATCAAGCTTTTGTGCCAAAACATTAAAAAACACAACTAAGGTAAAAAGACTTGTTAAAATTAGTTTCATCATGATGTAATCAGAATTTATGAAGTAAATTATCCCGGGATCAAATGAATATTTATCGGAACTGCTTAAATATACATAATGTATCCTTTAGAATATATTTGACTAAATAAAAAAAACAAATATTTGACAAAACTAAGCAAACAAAATATTTATTACTGTTTCTGAAAATCATTCCACAAGCACCCTTACCCCTTCCGAATGCGCAGTAAACTCCGGTGCATACATACACTGAATAGTGGTCACTCCATTCGAGAAGTCTCCTTTATGATTGACCCGCAAAGGGTATTCAAAAACGTAGGTGCCTTTCGACAAATAACTAAAGAAGAAGTTGGTAGCTATATCTCCGGTACTTTCATAATAGCCCAGGCCGCCCTGATATTTGTATCGGCTCAATACATTAGTAGGTTCAAGTCCTGAAGCACGCATATCTTTCATATGTACATATTCCATTGCACGGTCAACTTTAAGTTCTATACGTACCTTAATGAGGTCACCTGGAACGAGTTTTTCATTTTCTATTGGTTTTAAAACGGGTCCTCTGTCTGTATTGATTTGTTTGAACAGTTTTTTGTTCAATTTCAGCGGGGTTTCCTTGAAATGAGTGATCTTATCAAGGTCCTCGAAATACTGCCAGTACAAAGCGCCCCATGCTACTACATTATTGGGGTTTTTGACTTTGATTTTAGCCATTTCAGGTTTGATCTCATTGGCTTCCCAGGAAGTTTTGAAATACCCGGTACCCGCTTCTTTTTTAATCTTTGACTGGTCCAGTTTTTTCTTCCCCATAGTTATTTGCACCTCCTTATCTTCCAGCAACCAATTGTCACCGGTCATCAACAAGGAATAGCAGGAAGCAGCCGTTGCCTTGGTGGTTTTCCAGTGGGTCGTTTGTTTGGCTTTCAGCAGCCATACTTTAAGGTCTTCGACCGCTTTTTCATCTTTGGC
>CAJQOX010000252.1 GCA_905480075.1 uncultured Aureispira sp.
TGCCTCCAATCATGTGATGGATCATAATATTTATTTTACGCCTGCAGGAAATACCAATTTTGTAAATGACGGAGGAACCCTTCATGCTGACCTTGCGGCCTGGCAAACTGCGGCGCCGCTTATCAATAGTAATTCTGTTGAAACAGACCCTGTTTTTGCCAATGGGAAAAGCGACATGCATGTTTCTTCACCCTTTGTCAATGATATTGGGGACAACAGCGTGGGAGTTGCACTTGATATAGACAATGAGTCCCGGCCTATGGGGGCACAGGTTGATATCGGTGCCGATGAGTTTACACCGATTTCCAATGATGCTGTTTTTGTCGAATTTCTGGAACCTGCCACTGCCTGTGGAGACAGTTTCAGCAATGTAATTCTTGTAGTCAGCAATCTGGGAATTGCAACCATTACAAATATGGATATTAATGTTGATGTGACGGGTAGTATGACTACGAGTTTAAATTATAATTATACAGACAGCCTGAACTTCAATGAATATGACACAATCACTGTAGGTGTGCTGAATACCTATGCAGGTGGTAGTTATAATCTTGTCGGATGGGTAAGCTATGCCGGAGATGCAGTACTTAGCAATGATACTTCCGGAGTTTATAGCTTTAGCACTTATCCTTTTACTGCTTCAGGGAATGATGTTTCGAGTTGTAATGCCGATTCTGTATGGTTGACAGCTGCTTTCCCCGGTTTGGGCTATATCTGGTATGATTCTCTATCAGGAGGAAGCACGGTTGCTTATGGTGATTCCCTGTGGGTTCCTTCAATAGCTGCACAGGGTACTTATTATATAGCCTATGATACGCTTTCAGCAAATATGACTACCTCTTTTGCTGATAATAACGGGGCAAATGGAAATATGTTTGACCTGACTACAACGACAACTACCAATATCAATGCGATAGATATCAACACATCGAATACGGGGTCTGTTACCGTTGAAGTATATTACGCTGAAAACAATTCCTATGTGGGGAATGAGCTTAATGCAGCAGCCTGGACCTTAGAGGGGGCCTACACTGTAACAGGTGCCGGAACCGGCAATCCCACTAATATTGTCTTATCAGGCGGAATTCCGGTAACAGCAGGACAGTCTACAGCTGTTTTTGTTGTACTGCCCGGCGGAGGAATCAGGTATACGAATGGAGGTGGTGTAGTACCTGGTACAATCACTGATGGCACTATCACCTTTAATGGAGGTGCGGGCAACGGAGGTGTATTTACAGGAGGAGTTTTCTCTCCCCGTCTTTTTAACGGAACTCTATATTACGGAGGCGTTGGGTGTTCTGCTATCCGTACTGCAGTTACAGCTTCAAATGGTTCGAATCCTGCAGTAGACCTTGGTGCAGATACTATTGTATGTTCTGCTAATTACATTTTGGATGCCGGCAATCCCGGAACTACCTTTATCTGGTCGAATAATGATACCACACAGACTTCAAATGTAAGTACAGACGGCACTTATTATGTGACGGTGACCGATGCATTAGGTTGTGTTGGTGAAGATTCCGTTTCGGTGACGCTCGATGACCTGTCGGCTGCTACTGATTCTGTGGATGCCTTGTGTAACGGAGGTACAGGAATGGCAATAGCGATGCCTGTCGGTGGAGTGGGTAGCTTCAGCTATTTGTGGGATAATGCTGCCACTACAGATTCTGTGACGGTCACTGCAGGGACTATTTGCGTTACTATTACCGATAACAATTCCTGTGAGGCTACTGCCTGTGTAGTGGTGGGCGAACCTGCTGTACTTGCAGCTTCTGTGGCTGACAACGGCAACGGTACTGCCACGGCTACCGGAACAGGAGGAACTGTTGCTTCAGGATATACCTTCCTTTGGCCCAACGGAGAAACTACGGCTACTGCCAACTCTTTAACCGGCGGGGCAAACAGCTGTGTAACAATTACCGATGACAACGGCTGTACCGATACTGCCTGTGTGGTGCTTGTACTTGGAACGGAGAATATTTCTGCCGATAACAAGATCGATATTTATCCGAATCCCACTTCGGACAATGTATTTGTACAGTTGAATCTTGCTGCCTTAAAGGATCTGGAAATTGAATTGATGGATGTTACAGGTCGCAGGGTTTATTCAGAAATATTCAATAGGGTACAGGCTGACTTGCTGGAACTGCAGACCAATAATTTGCCTTCAGGAGTGTATTTGCTGCGCTTTAATGTGGAGGGGCAAATCAGTTCAAGGCGATTGATCATTAGCGGAGAGTAGTAGTAAGTCATAAGTAGTAAGTAGTAAGTGTAAAAATTTGCAAAGCAAATTTTACTTATGACTTACTACTTACTACTTATGACTATAAAAACGGCTGCTCTTTTGAGTGGCCGTTTTTTATTAGTATGTAAGAAGTAAAATTTTCATTTGAAATTTTCGCCTCTTCTTAGTATTTACTATTTAAATTGTTTGAATCATGATTTATATGATTTAATCATCGCATCATTTTGCATCAGCGAATTATCAACGCCGAAATAAATACCCCAATTTAGGAATTTCTGTAATCCCCCTTACAGGCAAAGAAGTTGAAATGAAAGAATTTAATGTGCCTGTCACTTCCAACTCAGTTTCTGCAGGTGGATTTGAATTGAAGGTAAATATTAAAAAAGTCAGTGTAAAAACCAAAGCAACAAGCTTGGAATTTGAGTGTTCTTACAAAGGTCAGGGTATTGCTGTTGTGGACCCTTCTAAAATACAATAAAAGGTAGTAGATACTGATATACAATTCGGGAATGATAATTCTAAAATGGACGTTATTGAAATGAACAAGGGAGATAAAACTACTATCAAGACAAGTTTTC
>CAJQOX010000253.1 GCA_905480075.1 uncultured Aureispira sp.
CTTTTTTTTTTTAAAAAGCTTCGCCCCCGGCGGGGCTTTTTTTGTCTGTATAAACTATTGTATTGAGAAAATAAATTTATACTATTTTAAAAACTGCTGATAACCTTTCCGGTTCATTGATATCAAATAACAGAAAGTTAATGATTCGTACGCTTTCCCCCCTACCCTTTTAAAATCTTTTAGAGGCAGTCCTACTGCTTTAACCTTGAAAAACAATACTATGAAACAACTTACACACCTGTTGTTAATGGCACTGCTATGCCCTGTGCTAAGCTTTGGGCAACAAACCTCTGTTTATTTTGAATCTGCAGCGGATAAAATCACGCTGAATGAAGAAGGAAATATAGAAAAGTTCATTAAAAAACTACCACGGGACTTAAAGTATTTCGATTTTATTTTAACCGGTCATACCGACAATGTGGGCAATGAAGAATACAACAAACAATTATCCCGAAACCGTTGCCGGTCCGTCAAAGACTTTTTGCTCAATCAGGGTATCAGATCCAATCAGCTCTTTTATAAAGCCGAAAGCTTTGAGTCGCCGGCAGTTTCCAACGAAACATATGAAGGCAAAGCAAAGAACAGAAGGGTTGAACTGAAGGTCCTGCCTGCCGGTTCCTTATCTGATGCTACGGTTCAGGTACCTATTGAAAAAATCTGTTTTAATGCAGAGGAAGGTCTAGAATGGTCCTACGACCGTTCGGGAACAAAAATCACGATTTCTTCCGGCGTGCTTGTCTATTCCGACGGTTCTGCTGTTGAGGGTGAAGTGGAATTGAATTACCGGGAATTCCGGGATGCTGCCGATTTTGTCTCAACCGATATTCCAATGATGTACAATCACGATCATCAGTTTGAATCTGCCGGCATGTTCGAAATAAATGCATATCAGGGTGGCAACAGAGTCTTTGTCAGAAAAGATAAAAATATAGAGGTGGAATTTATGATGACTTCTGACGAAGTGGAAGACGTGGGTTTTTACGAATACCGGAATAATAAGTGGAAAGCACTGGGAGCGCTTGACAGAGAATCTCAGAACAATACCTTCGAAGTCAACAATGATTGCCGGGATGTATATAATTACCCTATGCCTGAACTTACAGATACGCTTACACAGTTTACCGATGCTATGAAAGTTGGCTATTTTTTATCAGGGGAATCAAACATCGCTGAATTTTACAAGATTGGTTTTTTGAATTCTGAACAAAGGTTTGCTGACAAAAGATATGAAGGAAACAGAATAATTGCAGGGGATGAAAAAAATATAGACTGGAATGTTATCCTGCAAAACCCATTGGTTGCCCCTATTAAATTTTCTTATAATAAAACTTTTGTAAAACATAAAAAAAATGAGGTAGTGATAAAAAGAGGACTATGGATGGAGTTCATTAAAAACAACGAAAACAGAAATCTTCTGAACTCGCCTGAATTGATAGAGATTTCAGACAGAGTATGGAAGATAATGCCAAATGGAAAATGTACTGCTGAAGAATATAAAAAAATGACTGCCAGAATAGATGGAAAATTCATAGACATCCGGGTTTCTTACCTCAGGGGCAATGAATTTCAGTTTATCATGAAAAAAGCACCGGGAGGAGACATAAACTTCGGAGACATTTCAGTTGTTTCCGGAACGGGTAAAGTTGTCTTTGATACAATCAATGCTCAGATGGTATTCAGAAAGGATGAAAAAATGAATCATGCTTCTATTTGCAAGAAAATTATCGATGATTATAATGTAGCCCTTACCAACCGTAATCTGGCTTTAAATACAAAAATGTTATTTTACAAGAACAACTGGAAAGCCTTTTTGTCTTTTTCCAAGGCATTGATGCCGGCCGAAGAAACATGTATGGACATCCTTAACTGGCTAAGTTACTTCAACAATAGAAAAGCAACAATGGCAGAGCGATATTATCCCTTTACCGGCCTTGAAAACAATCAAATAGATTTTATCAGGCTGATACCAAAAGCAGTTGCAGGAACAAGGATTTATCTCGAAAATCCCCCCTTGCCTCCCAGCCGAAGAATGGCACAAGGTCTTAATCTGAATGGCTTTGGCACCTTTAACTGTGATGCAATAAGAAGAATCGGACAAAACTACAAAACAATAGCCGCCAATTTTGTTGATGAGAACAAAAATCCTCTCGATATAAAAATCATAAATGTTATTGATGAAAGCATCAACGGCATTGTGAGATTCTATAACCCTGAGTTTATCAGCTTTAATCCCGACAATAAAACAAAAATGATGATTATTGATTTTGAAGGCAACACCTATGTAATGGATTCGGCAGAAGTTACTTCCAAAAAATTCATCAATAATAAAATGTACACCCTCAATGTTTCAAAAGTGGCAATAAATAATGTAGGCAATGTCAGAAATGCAATAGCTGCTAATTGAATTGTAGTAGTAAGTAGTAAAAATTTACTTCGCAAATTTTTACCTATGACTTACTACTACTATTTATCAACATCCTCATCTTCCAGTTGTTTGATAATCTCTTTGATTTGAATTTTGTATTTTTCTTCAATTTTTTCATCAAAGGGGTTATCATATTTTTCGTTAAGAGCAATGTACTGTCGCATACATTCTTCCTGATGTTCCAATTCATCATTGATTCCACCTATCAGCAATTCATTGTAAATAGCTTTTTCTTCCAAAGAAGTATTCTGAGTCATTTCAGAAATTTTCTCTTCATGAATTTTTAATTTCTCAGATTGGCTACTATGTTTTTTTATTCCGTTCAGCCTGTCCAGGTTTTCTTTGTGAGAATGAATTAACTTCTCGAAGAGTTCCTGTTGCGTACTAAGTAAATCTATTTGTTTGCTGTATTTCAAGGCCAGCATTTGGGTGTTTTCGAGAATTTCCGGAGCTATTTTTTTTGAGAGGTCTCTTTCATAATAAAAGTGTCTTTTTTGGGAAACAGGATTATAATATTCAAAGTACAATGGTTTATCTTTTACAGGAATATGCGAAACTTTACCTACATCTTTCAGCAAGTCCAATTGGTCCTTACATATTTTGGTGATTTGTTTTTTGCAGGCCAGAATATTTTGCTGACATTCATAAATAGTATTCCTGAGTTTTTTTTCCAGGGGCAGAACGGGGTCCTCTTCATTTATAGATTCCTCCTCTTCTGCAACAATTTTTTCATGGATCAAAATTTCACGTTTGGCAAGCAAAAAGGTTGCTCCAAAAAAAATAACAGTTCCTGCTACAAGGCCAACAATTATTTCAAACATAGTAAACA
>CAJQOX010000254.1 GCA_905480075.1 uncultured Aureispira sp.
TATTAAAAATAATTTGGAATGGATTATTTTTCCGAGATTCATATTTTTTCCTTTTTATAGTTCAACCTGCAAATGATTGGGCAATTCATTAATGTCGTTTGGCTGAACAGGTAAATGCCGCTCAAAAACAGCTATGCTTTCTTTTATTTTTGTAAGTAATGCTTCGGGGGCATCCGAAACATCAAATATTTCACTGAACTGACTCTGCAAATCGTCCAGTTCGTCAATCGTCAACTGAATGTCTACCCCTATGTCCCAAAGTAATACGGCTTCCCGCTCAAATACAGACAAAAATAACAACACTCCAGTATGTTGTGAGGTCCTGTGAATCTTTGCCTTTTGGAAAATTGCCCGTCCCATGATCTCACATTGCCTTCTCTTTCTCTTTTTGTTTATTAAAGCCCGTTTAAGACTTTTTATCCGCTTAATCAATATTGTTCCCAAAGGAAAAGAGATCAGTGTGCCAAATAAAATGGCATAGAAATGTATTTCATGCGGTACCATGAAGCCCAGAATTAAGGTCGATAAGGCCAGAAAAATACCGCCGATCAATTCAATGTCTCTGTAATTACAGGATTCAGGGTAAATTACTGCGACCAATTCTACACTGCTCTTCGATTCTAATTCCTGAATCGCTTCGTCGAGCCTGTTTTGGTATTCTGGATCAAAAAAATTACTCATGTTTGTTAATTGTTAAAGAGGTCAATATCAATAATCGGGTTGCTGTCAAACCAAAATGTCTATTGTTCCAAAGCATGTTTCAAATCGGCAATCAGATCTTCGACATCCTCAATTCCCACACTCAACCTTATCAAAGAATCTGTCAATCCTACAGCAAGTCGTTCTTCGCGGGGAATAGAAGCATGTGTCATTGAAGCAGGATGCCCAATCAAGGACTCTACCCCACCCAAAGATTCTGCAAGCGTGAAATAATGTGTGTTTTCTAAAACATTAAAAGCAGCCTCTCTGGTGTCGTCTTTTAAATTAAAAGAAATCATAGCCCCAAAATCGCTCATTTGCCGCTTGGCAATCTCATGCCCTTTGTGCGACTCAAGGCCAGGGTAATATACAGATTTTACTTTGTGGTGCCCCAACAAAAAGTCCGCAATTGCTGCAGCATTTTCACAAGCACGTTGAACTCTCAGATGCAAGGTTTTGATTCCTCTAAGCAACAGAAAACAATCCTGTGGGCCTGGAACAGCACCCACTGAATTCTGTATAAAGCGTAATTCCTTTGCCAAATCATCATCTTTGCAAATCAAGGCACCATGTACCACATCAGAATGCCCTCCTATATACTTGGTGGCAGAATGCATAACCATATCAGCCCCCAGGTCAAGGGGAGTCTGAAGATAGGGCGTTGCGAATGTATTGTCCACACAAGTTATTATTTTATGTTTTTTAGCAATGTTGCAAACAGCTTCTATGTCAATAATATTCAACATAGGATTGGTTGGTGTTTCTATCCAGATTAATTTTGTGTTCTTGTTAATGTGTTGTTCAATGTCTGAGGGTTTTTCCATCCCAACAAAATGTATTTTGATTCCAAAACGACCAAAAATCTTAGTGAAAAGACGATAAGTTCCCCCATACAAATCATTGGTGGAAATTACTTCATCCCCGGGGTTCAGTGTCTGCAAAACGGTAGCTATTGCCGCTAAGCCACTTCCAAAACACAGGCCATGCTTGCCATTTTCCAAAGCAGCAAGGTTATTCTCCAATACCTGACGGGTAGGATTTTGAGTGCGTGAATATTCAAAACCCTTGTTCTTGCCGGGAGATTCCTGTGCATAGGTGCTTGTCTGATATATTGGGGTCATTATTGCACCTGTTGTAGGGTCGGGTCCTATACCTGCATGGATTACTTTAGTTCCAAATTTCATGACTGATATTACGATTCTTAAAACTATAAAACAATAAATATATTTAATTACACAACGGTCAAAGATGTATTTAGTAATTGAATTACTCCTTTTCTACTTCCTTATACAAATGTGCTATAAATCCATTGCGCATCCTTGGTTCTATCCAGGTTGATTTAGGAGGTAGACAATCTTCCTGGTCTGATATCTTGATCAAATCTTCCAACGCTACAGGATAAAGATTGAATGCTACCTCTGCCTTTCCTTCCCTGACTCTTCTTTCAAGACCAAATGCCCCTTTTGTTCCTTCAATGTACTTTATGTCGGGTTCAGTCCGAACATCTTCTATGTTTAATATTCCTTCTAAAATATATTTATTCAGAATGTGCACATCAAGGGTTTCGTTAGTTGCTGTTTTATTTGCCGGGATATATTTATCCTTCAGGGTAACTTTGTACCATTGTTTGCCAATGAACATACCCATCTCATATTTTGCTATAGGGTAGTACCCCTTTGATACCTCTTTGATGTGGTAAATTTTCTCCATTTTTTCCATGAACTCCTCTTCAGTCCTTCCCTGCAGGTCTGCAATCAATCTGTTGTAATTGTGGATTTCAATTTCTGATGCAGGGAAATAAGCCGCTAACATGTAATTTGCCTGTTCCTTGATTTTTAATATACCTTTCTCTTCTGTCATTCTGCGATATAACAACTCGGAGGTCTTTGCCCGGTGATGTCCGTCACAAATATATGAATCCTTTACGTGCTTCTCAAAGGCTTCAGTTATCATCTTAATACGCGTCTTGTTATTAATTTGCCAGAATACATGTTCCTCATCCTGAAAGGAGATCGTGAATGAAGGGCTCGTAGATATTGTTATTCTGTTTATCATAGCATCTATCTGCAAAACGTTTGGATAGGTAAGCAGTATGGGTTTTATCAATGCTTGCCGCTCATCAAATAACCTCATCATCTTAGCTTCTTTTGCTGCTAAGGTGTTTTCGTGTTTCTTTATCGATCCGTTAATGTAATCAAGTATATTTGTACAAGCTATAATTCCGGTATGTGACCGGTGTGATCGCTTAACTCTGTATACATAAAGAGCTTTTTTCTTGGTTTGTTCATATATCCCGTCACTGAGATATAATGGAAATTTTCGTTTTGCTGATTCAAAGAATTCATCAAAGGAAACTATATCGCTCAAATCAGGTAATGCTGCTTTGAAAGGTGAAATTTTTGCCATTTTTTATATTTTTAAATATAAATTGAAAACAGGTCATCAGTTCCTGCTTCATAAATACTATCACTTATAGTTTTTTGAAAAAAAGAGTATTTCTCTATTTGTCAAGAACAAATAAAGCTAAAAAATATCATTTGTTCTTATTGTTTAACAAATAATCATTAAAGTCTTAAAATATTAGTTCAAGATATTGAAGTTAATTTAAAAAAAGTACCTTACTTTAAATTCAGTTATATATCTTGTACTGACCATTTAGTTTTTTGTAATTTGTTTCTTAAAAAAATGGACAAACTTTCTCTTCTTAACACTTAATTATGCTTTCTTTTTTTCAAAATGGTAAACCTCCCTATTCTGTGGAAAAAATATCGGATGGAAAATTTTTGGATAGAGCCAAAGTAGCAGGGGTGGATGCTTTTATTAATTGTTGGATGCAAAAAAAAGTGAGAAAGGCTATGGTAGGTACATGGTTTATTCTTCACGAAAATGAAGAGTTTGTTTTTTGGGGCAAACCTGTCTTTAAAAGAGTTTTTAGTGATAAAAGGATTGTTGAGGAGTTTTTTAAAACTGATATCATTAAACTGAACCTGGAATTCCCTGATTTTAAATCTAAATCTGGCAATGATATAAGACTTAAATTGTGCGAATATATTCAGAATTCCCTGTCAGTTCCGGCAAGAATTACTGTTTCTATAGGTTTTAAAGCAAAATTGATTGGTGAGATAATTAATGTTGAAACCCAATGTACTAAAACCCCTTATTCAACTGCTGAAAGCCCGGAACCTGTTCCTGTTACTATAAAATACAGGGTCCTCTTGAATAAATATACGCTAGACCTTATTGAACTTGAAGAATTAAACTGATAATCTATGTTTCGTCTCTTTGGTAATTGGAGTACCTATCTTGTTGCTGATATCAGAAATGGTAAGCACCTCGATAAAGCGCAAAAGACTGACTTTAATGAGTTTTTTGATAAATGTACCTTTAAACGCTTGAGTCAATGGACTATTTTGTTCGTCAAAGATGATGTCGTTTATTGGGGTAAGGCTAATCAGGAAAAGGTTGACAAATATTGCTATTTTAAAACCAGCAAATCCGATGTTGAAAATAATTTTGTTGAAAAGGATAGGAATAAAAAGAAACCGGTCCTGAGTAAACTCTCAGGTTATATTGCTGATCATTTGGGCCTCCTTGATGGTTGTAATTATTTTGTTAATTCTTCAGCTTTTCATTCTGTTAAAATAACGGATGATACTAGTTTTTATATCTCGGTCAATGCAGAATTATCTGTTACCTCTACTTCCCTGAACCCGGAGACTACAATTGAAAACAATTTATTTGAACTTGTTTTGAATCCGCATGACTTTTCTTTAATCAAAATTATTTAATCCTCTCTTTTTAAATTTATCTTTCTCCTATGCGACCCATCCAAATGGTGGACCTTAAGGCCCAGTATCTTAAGATTAAAAATGAAGTTGACAAGGCGGTCATCAATACGATAGAATCAGGTGCCTTTATAAACGGCCCGCAGGTTAAAGCGTTTAAAGCTAATCTGGAAAATTATCTGGACGTCAATGCAGTAATACCTTGCGCAAATGGTACGGATGCCTTACAAATAGCTTTGATGGCGCTGGGCCTGAAGCCAGGGGATGAGGTGATTGTTCCGTCTTTTACCTATGTCGCTACGGCTGAAGTAATCGCTTTGCTCAGACTTACTCCGGTTATGATCGATGTTGACCCCGATACGTTTAATGTAACGGCTGACCTGATTGAGGCAGCAATTACTGATAAGACCAAAGCGGTTGTTCCGGTGCATCTGTTTGGCCAAAGTGTTGACATGGAACCTGTCCTCAAACTTGCTGATAAGTACGGACTTTATGTTGTAGAGGATAATGCTCAGGCTATCGGTGCCGATTATACCTTTTCTGATGGCAGAGTCTCCAAAACAGGAACCCTCGGAAATATAGGCTGTACTTCTTTTTATCCCTCCAAAAATTTAGGAGCCTATGGTGACGGAGGAGCAATTTTTACTAAGGACTTAGCACTCGCTGAACAGTTGCAGAGGATTGCCAGTCATGGCCAATCTAAAAGATATTATCATGATTGCGTCGGGGTAAATTCAAGATTGGATTCTGTTCAGGCTGCTATTCTTACTATTAAATTGGCGAAACTGGATGAATATGCACAGGCAAGACAAAAGGTCGCAGGGTCGTATGATTTGGCTTTCAATTCAGTAAAAGATATACAAATTCCTGCTAAACAACAGAACTCTACTCATGTTTATCATCAATATACCCTGAAAGTGCCGGCTCAAAAAAGAGATGCATTACAAAACTATCTTAAAGAGAAGAACATTCCTTCCATGATTTATTACCCGGTTCCGCTAAACGAACAAAAAGCTTTTTTACCTTTTATTAAAGAAAAAAATAGGAGCCTGCCTGTTACGGAATCTCTTTGCCGTTCTGTCTTGTCTCTTCCCGTTCATACCGAAATGGATCAGGAACAACTTGATTATATCTGCAATGAGGTTCTTGCGTTTTTTAAGTGATTGTTATTTAATTTATCAGGATATCATAGTTTCGCGTCTTTTAAGGCGGCTTCCTTAACGGCTTTTGCCACCTTGTAGGCAACTATTTCATCTAATGCCGGAGGTATTATCATATCCCTTGTTGGGTTTGATATACTGTCCGCTATAGCATAGGCAGCGGCTAATTTCATGTTTGCTGTAATCTGCTTGGCCCGGGCATCTAAAGCTCCTCTGAATATACCGGGAAAACCCAATACATTATTGACCTGATTGGGCAGGTCACTCCTGCCGGTGCCTACTATTGCTGCACCTCCTTTGTAGGCTTCCGCAGGCATGATCTCAGGTGTAGGATTCGCCAGGGCAAAAATTATGGAATCTTTGGCCATCGTTTGTATGTCTGCTGATGTAAGTAAATCTCCCATGCTGACTCCTATGAATACATCGGCACCTCTTATCGCTTCTTTAAGATCGCCTTCTCTGTTGTTCAGGTTTGTAAATGATAAGGCTTTTGTCTTTGCCTTGTTCAGGTTCTCCCTGTTTTTGTGTACAATGCCTTTGCTGTCACATATGATTATGTCTTTTACAGGTGTACAGACAGATTCATTGCTGTGTTCGACACATCGGAGTAGTCGTGCTATTGCTATCCCGGCAGCACCTGCACCGTTGATTACTATCGAAAGGTCTTCCAGCTTTTTATCCACAAGTTTGGCTGCATTTATCAAGGCTCCCAATACTACTATAGCAGTACCATGCTGATCGTCATGAAATACGGGGATCCCCAAATCCTGTAGCCGTTCCTCAACTTCAAAACTTCGGGGGGCTGCAATATCCTCAAGGTTTATTCCACCAAAAACAGGGGCTATCCTGCGTACAGTTTCTACAATTTCATCAACATTTTGGGTGTCCAGACAAATTGGGAAGGCATTGATATGACCAAATCTTCTGAATAGCATGGCTTTACCTTCCATGACAGGTAAGGCTGCTGCTGCTCCAAGATTGCCAAGACCTAATACGGCTGAACCATCTGTAACAATAGCTACACAGTTGTTCTTCATGGTATACTCCCATACCATCTCCGGCTTTTTTTGAATTTCAAGACAGGGGGCCGCCACTCCGGGGGAATAAACCAGCGATAAATGTTCTTTTGTCCTAACATCTATTTTGTTGCGAATCCCTATTTTTCCTTTCAAATAACGGTGGAGGTGTAACGATTCTTCAAAATAATCCATATCGGTTCAGTTTTTTTATTGAGTCGGTTTAATTAATGCCCTCTAAGTAGTACTGTCTTTTTTAGTCTGGGCTTATTTTTTCGGAATAATTTTATTCTCAGGGTAAAAATAAACTATTTTAACCGAAATAGTTTTACCTGTGTGGTTTATTGTTAAAAATGATGTTTTTTTTCTTCTAAACATCATATTTCTTGTACTTTCAACTCTCTATATCTTCTTCCAAATCAACTGTAGTTTGAAATCATGAAAAAAAGTCAGCAATTACACCAGCTCATCCACACTATGAGCAAAAGTGAAAAACGCTATTTTAAAATTAACAGCAACAGAGAAGGGTCTATTTATGTAAAGGTCTTTGATCTGATTATAGACCAGAAGGTATATGATATTGTTCAACTAAAAGATTTGTTGATTGCCGAAAAGATTTCCTCTCCGCTTGCCAGAGTTCAACATCATCTGTACTTGCTTTTATTAAAAAGCCTTGCTTCCTTTCATGCTGCACACCACCCAAGGTATGAAGTAATGGACAGTATCAGACATTATCTCATTCTTAGAGATAAGGGGTTGCATCATCAGGGAAAGGCAATTCTGAAAAAAGCGCTGAAAAAAGCGGAGGAAAATAATTATTACGGCCTTGTGCTCCAGATTATTGACCTTATGGAAGATTGGGTCACAGAAGAAGAGAGTTTTGACTTGGCTCAGGATCAAAAAAATAGCCTGGTGGGTCTTTATCAGACCAATATTGCTTTCTCTTCTTCCATTGCTGAACTCAAAAAAAATATTTTTGACCTGCGTTTGTTTTTTCTTGAAAATAAATTTGCCAGGTCTGAAAATCAACGGGATTTTTTAAAAGGTTATGTGACAAAGGCTGTTGATTTGCTGGATACTGAAGAGAACCTCCTGAAAAAAAGACTACTGTTTACAGTGCTCATTTATTCCTATTACGGCTTACAGGATTTCGATTCTCTGATTGCTACAGAAAAAAAACGAATTGAACTCTTAGATAGTAATTGGGCCGCTGCTCATATTTCTCCCTTCCTGGTTTTTGCTTATCATAGAAATTTACTCTGGATTTTTCTAAGCAATAAGCAATATAAAGAACATCTTCTTTTGCTCGGAAATGTTAAAAATGTACTTTCTCTTTCTTTACTCCAAAATTCTGATTTTTATGCTGTAAAACTTAATATCGCTGCTGCACTTTCTACCATGTATGCTGATGTTAATCAAAAACATTATCATCAGGCTTATCATCAGATTTCTGGACTTTGGAATATGTATCTCAAATTTAAAAATCACTGGGATATTGATTTTTTAGCGCAAAGCCTTATTTTGTTTATTAATACTTCATTTTGTCTGGGTAAATATGATGAAAGCTATAAATGGCTGAATTATCTCGAAAGAGAAATCCCCCAAACTTATGTGCTTCCTTATCAGAATATGGGTAAAATAGCCCACCTTCTGATTCACAGTAGCCTGGGAAATGACAAGATGGTTCAGAATATGCTTGAATCCACTCGCATTCGTATCTATAGAAAGTTTAGCTTTTTTTCCGTTGCCAACACTTTTCTTAAGTATTTCAAAAGAAAGGTTAAATGCAAATCAGACGATGCTCAAAAAAAATTGCTGATTCAGTATAGGGAACAAATGCAGGTTGTTTCACAAAAAAAGGAACAAAAGGGTTTCTTTATCTTGTTCAATTTTGTCGATTGGTTCGATGCTGAAATTCAAAATTGTTCCATTGCGGAACTGAATACTAAGTTTTAAGCCTTCTTCTTCTATTACTTTAATTTAATTAGTCCAGTTTTTATGCAAAATGTTCTCTCTCCGGCGCTTATTCTCAGTATTGTGGCTGCTTATTTTTTTCTCTTGTTGCTAATTGCGTTCCGTACTGGTAAAAATGCCGATAACAAAGATTTTTTTGTTGCCAATAAACAAGCCCCATGGTATTTGGTAGCCTACGGTATGATTGGTGCTTCATTGTCCGGAGTTACTTTTATCTCCGTTCCCGGAATGGTTGGGGCTGCTTACCTGAATTCCGAAGTAAATAATGCTGCTAATATGCAGTTCTCCTACATGCAAATGGTTCTCGGCTATCTTGTAGGGTATACAGTTATTGCTACGGTGTTGCTTCCACTTTACTACAGGTTGAACCTTACCTCTATTTATTCTTACCTCGAACAACGCTTTGGTGTCGCGTCCTATAAAACAGGTGCTGCCTTTTTCTTGCTGTCACGTATTATTGGCGCCGCTTTCCGTTTGTATCTTGTGGCTATGGTGCTTTTTATCTTTGTCTTTGAACCCTGGGGCATCCCTTTTTGGGTAGTCTCTTTGCTGACTATTGTGTTGATCTGGATTTATACTTTTAAAGGTGGGATAAAAACAATTGTATGGACTGATACCCTGCAAACTACTTTTATGCTTGTTGCTGTTATTATGACAATTGTTGAATTGTCTGATGTAATGGGATTAACGTTCGGTTCCGTCTGGCAAAATGTTAACGCTGAAGGACTGGGGCAGGTCTTCTTTTTTGAGGGCGGATGGTCTGACCCGAATAACTTCTTTAAGCAGTTTTTGGCAGGGATGTTTATTTCTATCGTTATGACTGGCCTCGATCAGGATATGATGCAGAAAAATCTGACCTGCAGGAATATTAAGGATGCTCAGAAGAATATGTTCAGCTTTAGTGTTGTTCTGGTTTTTGCAAATTTTGTATTCCTCATGCTTGGTGCATTACTCGCTATTTATGCCATGCAGAATAGTGTGGATTTCAGCCGGTCGGATAACCTTTATCCAACTATCGCTCTTCAACACCTTTCCTGGCAAATTGGGGTGGTCTTTATTATTGGTCTTGTTGCTGCTGCCTATTCTTCGGCAGATTCTGCCCTGACAGCTTTGACGACTTCCTTTTGTATCGATTTTCTGGGCTTTAAGTCTGATTCGAAAACTGCTGATACTGAAATTAAAAAAACGGTAGAAGATGATGTTCTTGATTCTCAGTATTATACTCAGCATAAAGAGAAAACAGATTCTGTGAATACCAGATATTGGGTGCATATCGGGTTTTCATTTATTTTGTTTCTTGTAATTGTTGCCTTTTGGCTTATTAATGATCAATCCGTTATTAATGCCTTGTTTAAATTCGCAGGCTATACTTACGGACCCTTACTTGGTCTCTACGCTTTTGGTTTATTCACCAAAAGAAAGGTAAAGGATACTGCGATTCCCTTTGTTTGTTTGTTGGCTCCGGTTTTAACTTATATCATCAATTATAATTCAGAAGCAATTTTATGGGGGTATAAGTTTGGGTTCGAATTGCTCTTGCTCAATGGATTGTTGACATTTTTGGGAATCTGGGCCTGTAGCAGAAAACATCTTGTGGATGCTTCGTGACAGGGTCCTTTTTTTTAAGACTGATTTTTTAGCCTTTTTTTATAATATTATAAATTTTTAAGGATGGTCTTCTTACATTTGAATTGAAATTGACAAGAGATCTTATTTTAATTCTTTTTTCTGATATTTTTATTGAAAATTAATTCTGCAAAATGAAAAAATTAATCGAATGTGTACCCAACTTCAGTGAAGGAAGGGATTTGTCTGTTATTAAACAAATTACGGATCAGATTGAAACCGTTGAAGGGGTTAAACTGCTTGATGTAGACCCCGGAAAAGCTACTAACAGGACGGTTGTAACAATTGTCGGAGAACCGGATAATGTTGTTGAAGCTGCTTTCAGAGCGATAAAAAAAGGGGCTGAATTAATTGATATGAGTAAACACAGTGGGGAACATCCAAGAATGGGGGCTACCGATGTCTGTCCCTTTATCCCTATTGCCAATATCACTATGGAGGAAACAGTCGCCTTCTCAAAAAAATTAGCCCAAAGGGTAGGGGATGAGCTTGGAATTTCCGTATTCCTGTATGAATCATCTGCTACTCTGCCTCAATGGAAAAATCTGGCAAATATACGGGCTGGAGAATACGAAAAAATGGCCTCTAAATTAAAACAGGATGATTTTAATCCGGATTTTGGTCCTTCTGAATTGAATGTTTCTGCAGGCGTTACCGCTATCGGTGCACGCGATTTCCTGATTGCTTATAATGTTAATCTCAATACTACTTCTACCAGAAGAGCAAATTCTGTGGCCTTTGATGTGCGTGAAGCAGGACGTTCCAAAAGAGAAGGGAACCCGATTACAGGAAAAATTATAAGAGATGAAAACGGGGACGCTGTGCGTGTCCCGGGTGCCTGTAAAGCAGTAAAAGGCATTGGCTGGTTTATCGAAGAATATGGTGTCGCACAGGTTTCTATGAATCTTACGGATATTAAAGTAACTCCTTTTCATATAGCATTTGAAGAATGTTGCAAATCTGCTCTGAATAGAGGACTCAGGGTTACAGGGTCAGAATTGGTGGGCCTTATGCCGCTGAATGTGATTCTCGATGCGGGGAAATATTTCCTCAAAAAACAAAATCGATCTACGGGTATCTCTGAATCAGAAATTATTAAAATTGCTGTAAAA
>CAJQOX010000255.1 GCA_905480075.1 uncultured Aureispira sp.
ATTAATAAAGAAAAAAACATCCATGATCCCGAGTGAAGAACTTAGCGTTTTGTTGAATAAGCTGCTGAACACGGATATTCTTTCCCTAAAGGAAGTTGGCGGCGGCGATATTTCCCGGGCCTTCAGGGCAAAAAGCCTCAAGGGCGATTTTTTCATAAAATACCATTCAGGCAGCGCTGCATTTGACATGTTTGAAGCAGAGAAGACCGGAATTGAAGCGATAGAAAATACGGAAAGTATTGCTGTTCCTGAAATTTTTAAAGTGGTAAGGTACAAGGGGGCTGCATTGCTGATAATGCAATACATTAATAGCAGACCGGCAAACAAAGAGGACTTCAAAAAGTTAGGTGAACAGCTTGCTGAATTACATCTGAATTATTCTGACAAATTTGGTTATACCCGCAACAACTTCATTGGCAGTCTGCCACAACCTAACTGTTTACATTCAGAATGGATAGATTTTTATGTAGAAGAACGCCTGCTCCCACAAATAGAAATGGCCCTGCGTTTGAACCTGCTCAATCAAAAAATCCCGAAAAAAACAAGAATAAAAGAGGTATGCAGGGATATTTGCGGCAGTCCGAAAGCCAGCCTTTTACACGGAGATTTGTGGTCGGGCAATTATCTTATCTCTTCCGGTGGAACCCCTTACCTGATAGACCCTGCCATTTACTTCGGGGATGCAATGATCGACCTGTCGATGAGCCGCCTCTTTGGTGGCTTCGGTGAATCCTTCTATGATGCCTACCATGACATTCACCACAGGGCAGAAAACTACAGGGCACAAACAGATATCTATCAGTTGTATTACCTTTTGGTTCATTTAAATCTCTTCGGCAGGAGTTATTATCAATCTGTCATCCATATTATCCAACGATATTTTGGCAAATAAAACAAGCTCAATATTGCTCGTTTTTGCTGCACCAAAGCAGAAAGAGTGGCAAGGCGCCATGTGCGATTCGGTAAATAGTTTCGAAAGCATGCTGATGAAGGGACTGAATAGCAAAATCGAAGTAAAAATTACAATAAATTCTGGCAAATGCAGTCAGGCTTCCCCAAATGATACAATAAAAGATCGCTATTTTGAAAGTTGGCAGCAAAAACAATGCTGCCGCAGACAAAAAGTCCAATAAACCGATAATCTTCAAAAACTGTACTGCAGCATCATCATTGGTTATAAAAAATAAATCTAAGGTCCATTGCACCCATTTTCCTGGTAAGGGATAAAAACCAAAAGCATACAATCCATGACAAACAAAGGTAATCCCAATGACGACACGAAGAATCAATCTGAATTTTTTCGTATTCAGGTTTTCTGAAACGGCGTAAACAAGAACAAGCGGTATTGAAACCTGAATGGAATACTCCAATAGCTGACCTAAAGCATAAAACCGGTCTTTATAGTAAAGCAAAGCCAAAATAAAAAGACTGACGGCTGCAAGTTTCAAGACCCGCAATGACCATTTGAAGCCCTTTTGTACCCAAAGAGACAACAAGGCACAGAATGCCCAGAAAACGCCCGTAATCATTCCCAGCCTGTTAATTATCAAATCTATATTTACCGAATTATTGGTCACATAATTTTGCCAATTGTCTCCTGTAATCCAGACTATTATTCCTTCGAGCAACTTTTCATCCCAGAAAAAAGTACGGAGGGGCAAATCGAAAAACAGGCCCTGCCAGGCACGTCCTGCGAACAAAAGGAAGACAGAAATTCTCAACAATAAAATTTCCCGTTCAGTAAAAGATCTGCTGAAAGAATTAGCGATCATTATTAAATAAACATTTAGAAGTCTTAACTTAAATTTTAATGAAGAAACCTGTTATTGAAATGAATTTATTCAATAATGACACATAACAAGCTTGAACTTCTGCAAATATATAAAATTATCTGTCAGTACTTAAAACTAAAAACAGGAAGAATTAATGTGAGGTAATTATTCGGATACTAAACATAAAAATTGTATATTGTATTCCCCCTCTTGATATAAAAAAATCTATGTTACGATCAATACCATTTTTACTTTTCATACTGTATAGTTACACTGTCAAGGCTGATACAGACAAGTACCGGTGTACCTTGCGTGACAACCCATCCAACAGTATTGTTATTGCATGGAATCAAATCAACGGAAACTCAGCAGAAGTATTTTATGATGTTACAGACCGCGGTAATAATTCTCTACTTTACGCCCAATCAAGAGCCGTCGACAGAATAGTCATTGCCAAGGGAATGAACAATCATTTCTGCCGGCTTAGTGGCCTTCAGCCCAACACAGTCTATTATTTCATAGTAAAAGACAACATCAGCACCTCCCCCCGTTTTTCCTTCAAAACCGCTCCAGCTACTGCAAATTCAAGACTATCTTTTATTGCAGGTGGCGATTCAAGAAACAATAAAACTCAGCGTTTGAATGCCAATAAGATCGTTGCAAAAACAAGATCTAATGCCGTACTTTTTGGCGGCGACATGACAAACGGGGACAGCGATGCGGAATGGCGCGAGTGGTTTGATGACTGGCAGGCGACAATAGCAGCAGATGGCAGAATGACAGCAATAGTTGCAGCCCGGGGTAATCATGAGTGGACCAATCTGAGTATTTACGATTTATTTGACTGTCCGAATTCTGAAATTTATTATGCAATCACCTTTGGCGGAAACTTATTCAGGACTTATACTCTTAATACTAATATAGCGATAAACGGCAATCAGAAGATATGGCTCGATACAGATTTTCAAAGCAATAATAATGTCATCTGGAAAGCGGCACAATACCACCACCCTATGAGGCCACATGTATCATCAAAGGCTGAAAACAATAATATGGTTTATGAATGGGCCCCTTTGTTTGAACAATACGGTTTGGATTTTGCCGTGGAGTGCGATGCCCATACCGTCAAGACCACCTACCCTATCCGTTCCTCTACTGCTCCGGGTAGTCAGGAAGGTTTTATCAGGGATGATGTCAACGGAGTCGTCTATGTCGGAGAAGGTTGTTGGGGTGCTCCTTTACGGGCTAATGATGATGAAAAAGCCTGGACCCGCCATTCAGGTTCCTTCAATCAGGTGAAATGGATATTTGTCGATAGAAATAAGATTGAGATACGAACAGTTAAAACAGACAACGCTGACTTTGTGGGCTATCTGAATGATTACAACCGATTTTCTATGCCCTCTTTTATAGATATCTGGACTCCTGCGCTTTACGACGACGTACTGACGATCAGAAAGCCCGGTACTGAAAGGGAATTGAAGTTAGTTGAACCATTGAACAGACAATTATATATGCAGATTCAGCCTATTCAAATACGAGCTGAAATGGCAGAGGTTCATTCCATCAATTTTAATGTACATTTTTATTCCGACGGCAACCTCATAGGAATAGATTCCGTTGCTCCCTATATTCTAAGCTGGACACCGCCCTTTGCAGGAAATCACAAAATAAGATGTACCGCTTTCGGGCCAAATCAACAAATGACCCATTCAAACTCAGCGCATATTGATGTCTTCACTGCTCCTGCTACCTTAACTACAACTTCTCAAATTACTTTAGGCAATGATGATGCGGAACAAAGCAGCACAGGTTTGATGAACATCAACAGTTCAGATTTACATATGTGCTTTAATCAGGATACTCAGACTGTCGGGCTGCGTTTCAGGAACATCAACATCCCTAAGGGGGCTGTTATCAATTCTGCTCATATTCAATTCCAAGCCTCCTCAGACAATATTCAGTACAGTTCATTAAACATAAAAATTCAGGATGCCTCAAATCCTGCTGCTTTCGGATTGGGTACTAACAACATTTCATCAAGACTTCTTTTAAATCAGCCAATCCACTGGATGCCGCTTCCCTGGTTAAACGGAGATGCAGGGGGGGAACAGAGGACCCCCGGACTGAATTCTCTGGTACAAAGTATCATCAACAGGGAAGATTGGAAAACCGGTGGATCTTTAGTATTCATAATTAATGGAACCGGAAACCGTACCGCAAGTTCGGCAGATGCAAATAATGGCAGTTCCCCTGTTATCACAATCAATTACACTATTAACCCACCTGCAATAATAAAGCCTTTTGTTCCCGATGTAAGTTTCTGTACAGGACCAGGCTTTTCACTGACAGGAAGCAGTGGATATTCTCATTATTACTGGCAGAATGACCTGAGCAATAATCAGACTAATCTGTACCCCGTTAACAGCAGCGGGAGGTATATTATGCGGGTAATGGATGCCTACGGTCAGGTATCTGCCGATACAGCTATTGTTACTGCTTTCAATTCACCACAAATAGACCTTGGTGCAGATTTATATCTCAACGGAGGGTCTGTTAGTATTTCTGCGCCTTTAGGTTATGAGACCTATTACTGGAATACCGGAGAAATAACAGAAACCATAACAACAGATGAGACCGGCATTTACACTCTTTTTGTAGTAGATTCCAATGGTTGTACTGCTACAGATCAAGTGCAGGTATTTTCTACTATTGCTACAATGGCTATAGAGAACATCAAAAACAAATTGACCTTCTACCCTAATCCTGCGAACCGGAACCTTTACTTAAATATACATCTCCCGGCTGACTTATATCCTTTCAGAATCGAATTGATTGATTATACGGGTAGAAACCATTTTTCAAATAAATACAATCAATCTCACATAGATATTGACATCAGCCATATTGTTTCAGGTTTTTATTATCTTAAAATGACAGATAATCAGGGCCATAAAATTTCCAAAGGGATCATAATTAATTAAAAAACTATAGACATATATTTTATGAAAAAGAAAATTATATTTGATTTGAACATGAATCAGAAGAACAGTCAGAATAATTCAGAACAAAAGCCGGTAAAGTCAGATAAAGAAGAGAAGGATGAAAAGAAATCTGAAACTCAGAAAGACAATAAGATTACTATGGCCCTGAATTTCAAAAAACACAAGATAAGTAAAGACAGACTTGACTGAATATCAATAATAAACAAAATGATGCTAAAATAATTCTGATATTTTTATCACTGACAGATTAGCATTAGCGCTGACAGTTATCTTATCAAT
>CAJQOX010000256.1 GCA_905480075.1 uncultured Aureispira sp.
TTCCGGACCTTTTTTAACCAGATAATAAAATCCAAGGCTTGTTAATAGCCATATTAATCCACTTCTGCCATAGATGTTTCCCAAGAAACTATAATCCGTACCATTTATATCTCCCCAGTCAAAATACAATCCCAAAATAAAAAACACAAAAAACACCTGAGCAAAAGATAGTACCGCCATGACGGGTTGTTCCCATTTTCCGGCAGTTTTAATTAGTACAAAACCCAATATAGAATGCCAGAACAACCAAAGTAAAAAGCTGCCTTCCTGTCCTTCCCAAAAGGCGGCAAAAGTATATCGGAAAGGTAATGTGTTTGAAACATGACTCCATACATAATCGTACTCGTAATATTTCATTATCATCATGTAGAATATCAACAGAATGATGATGATAACAGAAAGGCCATGAGTGATAAATGCTGTTCGTCCTATCTTAAGCCAATTTTTTTTAATTGTATTATCAGACTCGTTAGTTCCAAAACTGTAGCTTATTGTTGACAACAATGCAGTACAGAAAGCCAAAAAGATTAAAAATTGTCCTAATTGACCTATCCAAAGATGTTCTCCTATATATTCTATCATTGCTTTTTTCTGTCTCCAGTATTTATTATAATTCTTCTTTTCAGATACTAGGTATAGTAGAAGTATAATTTGTTAATAAAAGCTTCGCCAAGGTTTGAACTACTCAAATATAATATTGTCATTCTGCAGTTTTTCATCCTGATACTTTGAAGGGCACTTCAACAATATTTCGTGTGCAATAAAAATTTCATCCTTCATCTGACCGGTCAGTACTATTTGTTCAGAACGTTCAAATTCTGCAGGTTTTTCTTTCTGACAGATTACTTTTTTTTCTGTACCATTCTCATCTTTCATCCAGAATGAAAATGAATTAGCATCAATCTCAGGGTTGTAGTCTATTTCTTTATCTATGCACAAGTGTCCTACTATCTGATGTGTTCTCTGTGGTTCTGAGCTTGCAGTAGCGAAATCTACATAGGTAGAAGCATCTCCGGCGATCACCATTAACGAACTTATTGCCAATGCTATCGCAATTAATCCTAATATATGTGACTTTTTCATGATTTTTGTATCAATTGATATATATGAAAATATTTTTCATTATTTTGCCACAAAAATACGAAAATTTCTTCACAGATACTTTATCCTGGCACTAAACCTTTTTTTTACTTTGTTTTTTAATAAAAAATTAATTTTAATCTTCTCTTTTTTAATTCTTTCTGTTCAAACCTTTTTTGGACAGGTATCTATTTCTATAGGAGGAAACGAAGGAGACGAGGCGGTGGATTTATCTGTCTTTCAGGATAGGATTTTTATTGCAGGCACTTTTCAGAATATGCTTGGCACGGACCCCTCTTATGGTGGCAGCGATGTTTTTCTCCAAAGTTATAATCTCAACGGATTAATGTTATGGCAATATGTTATCGGGTCGGGGAATAATGACCAGATAAAATCTATTTGTTCTTCACCCTACGGTACTCTGTATACAGCAGGGACATTCAGTGATTCTTTATTTTTCAATAATAACGATACCGTTCTCTACAGCCACAATCAGGCAGTTTTTATTACAAAGCATCATTCTGATGGCGAACTGATTTGGGCAAAATGCTTTCAAAATCAATCATTGACCGTCATAAATGATCTTGAATGTGATTCTTCGGGTAATATTTATATAACCGGTGCATTTCAGGATTCTTTTGTTGTAGACAATGCAACAACTCTTTATGGAAATTCAAAAAATGATATTTATCTTATAAAGCTGGATTCCAATGCTTCTGTAAAATGGGCAGTAAATTCAGTTCTTTCCGAGGAGGCTGAAGGGATGGCCCTTGCCCTTGATTCTCTGGGAAATATTTACTTTTCGGGGCATTTTAAGGGCTATTTTTCTCTGATGTCAGATAGTTTTCAGGCACACCCTATTTATCCCGATATTTTTCTTTCCGCCCTCGACTCAGGAGGTAATTTTCTTTGGCAAAAGCACCTTGGAGGAGCCTATGATAACAACTGTAAAGTTCTTAAATGGGCAGATGGATCCCTCTACCTTGGAGGGAGTTTTAAAGGTTCGTTGAATATCGATACAATTTCCCTTGCTACTGCTTTCAGGGATTGGGATGCTTTTGTTGCGAGATTTAACATGGATGGTTCTGCGATTTGGGCAACGCAAACAGTGACTTTGTCAGATTGTATTCTTGAAGATATTGATATATCCGGGAATAAATTGATTATCTGCGGAAGTTTTTATGAGCGCCTGATCTGGCAAAATCAACAACTGCAGGCTATTGACAATGCAGATGGCTTTCAGGTATTAATGAATACGGATGCCGAACAACTGCAAATGATTAATTGGGGAGGATCAGGATATGAATTGCCAATGGCTACGGCATTTCATTACAGCGGTAAAATTGTAACTGACGGAGGTTTTCAACAAAATATGGATTTCAGTGATACCTCTCTGAATGCATCAGGCTTTTCTGATGCATTTCTTACTATACAGTTGCCGCTTCTTTTACATAATGACGTTTTGTTTGTCGATCAACAAGCCTTCAATTTTCAGGCTTTTCCCAATCCCGCAAATCAATTCGTACACATTTATACCCCTGATGCTGATATTCAAAAGTGGATTTTATTAAATTCAAATGCTCAAATAATCAGACAGGGCACATTTTCAGAAGTCATGTTGAAAGAGCTCCCTTCCGGCACGTATTTTTTGTATGTACTTACTGATAAAGGTTCTGGCATAAAAAAAATTCAAAAATATTAATTGAAAATTTCAATTCTTAGACTGAAACTCTTCTTTTCTGTCTATTCAAACCCTTATTTTGTTCTTATTTTAACTAAATAATAAAAATTATTCAATGAATGAATGATTTTAACAGGATTACATTATTTTTACCACTTGAATGAATATATCATTCTATTCCCATCCTTAGATTCTGAAATAATGAAACCAATCAAATATTATACGAGGGTAGTTTATGGCTTTATAAATAAACTCGAAATTGTACTTTTGGGTGAGCTGAAATCCGGTAAGGTCAAAGAAGGGATGTTTGTCCGGGTTACTTTACATAGTGGTTCAGTATTAGGTAGCTGGAAAATAATTGAGGTGTTGAATACTGATTTTTTAAATCAGTTTGAAAGTCCGGATTTTATTGGACTAGTGCTCAAATGTTCGGACATAAAAGATTTTGAATTGCTCAAATCTCTTCGTGTTTATGATGAAATTATTACTATTGTTGACAATAATTGAAAAGATACTGCTTGAACAATTCAAAAGGAAAATATGCAGATTGGCCACTCGCCAAACGTGTGATAGCACTTGCTAAACCCTATCGCTCTGTTCTGTTTCTGTCAGCATTTTTAGCTATTGTACTCGCTCCTGTGTCAATATTAAGGCCTTATCTTGTGCAACGAGCCGTTGATGATTGTATTATCAATAATAATGGTGAAGGGCTATTATTAATGATCAGTCTACTTTTTGCTGCTTTGATTTTGCAGGGAGGCCTCTACTACATTTTTTCCTATGCTACTTCATGGCTTGGTCAGTCCGTTATCAGAGATTTAAGAGTACGTGTATTTAATCACATCAACAACCTCCGGCTGACCTATTTCGATACCACCCCAATCGGAACTTCCACAACCCGGACTATTAATGATGTAGAAACAATAAACACGGTATTTTCACAAGGGTTCATTACTATTATTGCTGATCTTCTAACCTTGTTTTTTGTTCTGGGGATCATGTTTTGGTCCAGCTGGAAAGTAACACTCATATGCCTTGTTACAATTCCTTTTTTAATTTTGGCGACCTATATTTTTAAGGAAGCAGTAAAAAAATCTTACGAAATTGTCCGGACTCAGGTTTCTGTTATGAATGCCTTTTTGCAGGAACGTATTACGGGAATGCGAATAGTACAGACCTTTAATGCAGAGCAGCAGGAATTGGATAATTTTAAATCGATCAATCAAAAATATGCTCAGGCCAATATAAATTCCATCTTTTATTATGCTGTCTTTTTTCCTGTTGTCGAAATCCTTTCAGCTACGTCACTTGGGTTGATGGTTTGGTATGGTGCAGGCAATGTTATTATCGGAGAAGTTACTCTTGGAGTATTGATTGCCTTTCCACTTTATATTGGTATGTTGTTCCGGCCAATCCGGATACTTGCAGATAAATTTAACACACTTCAAATGGGGCTTATTGTAGCCAAAAGGATATTTTCTGTACTTGACAATAGCAACGTTACTGAAAATTCCGGTTCTTTTGACGTTAAGAAAATCAGAGGAGATATAAGCTTCCGCAATGTCTTTTTTTCTTATCAGCAGGATTTATCCTTCAGTGAGATTGATGATTGGGTTTTAAGAGGGATTTCTTTCGAAATCAGAGCAGGGCAAACACTGGCTATTGTCGGTTCTACAGGAGCAGGAAAAACAACTATAATAAGTATTCTGAACCGTTTTTATGAAATTCATAAAGGGAGTATTTCAATAGATGGAGTTTTGCTTAAAGATTACGAGCTTTATTCTCTGCGTAGATCTATTGCAGTAGTTTTGCAGGATGTTTTTCTGTTTTCAGGAACTGTCCTGGACAATATAACCCTTAAATCTCCGGAAATAAGCAGAGAGCAGGTAATAGAATCTGCCAAACTAATAGGAGCACATGATTTTATTCTTAAGCTTCCCGGCGATTACGATTATCAGGTGATGGAAAGAGGGGCAACCCTTTCAATGGGGCAGAGGCAATTAATATCATTTGTCCGGGCCCTTGTTTTTAATCCTGATATTCTTATCCTCGACGAAGCCACTTCTTCCGTTGACCCTGAAACAGAAAGTTGTATACAGTACGCGATTGAAAAATTGATTGATAAAAGGACATCTATTATCATTGCACACCGATTGTCAACAATTCAGAATGCGGATAATATTATGGTGCTTGATAAAGGGGAGATTCAGGAATTCGGCCCGCATAATGAGCTGATGCTTATTGATAAGGGACATTATAAGGATTTAGTGGAAACAGCTTATGACCTCAATGGGTTTTAAGGTTTTTTTTTGAATTAATAATTCTTTTGTAAGTTTTAGCGTTTTAATGCTTGAAGCATTTTCATTTTATGAGGAATAAAAACATGCTTGCACATATAGCGATGTTTATTGTTGCACTGATTTATGCAGCGAATTACACTATTGCCAAACCGGTAATGTCTGGAGAAACTCCATTTGTCAGGCCTTTTGGGTTTATAATGATGCGAGTTTTGGCAGCCACTGCACTTATCTGGATAAG
>CAJQOX010000257.1 GCA_905480075.1 uncultured Aureispira sp.
CTTAATTCTTCATCTGCTATTCCCCTCCCTGTATCTTCAATTCTAAATTCAAGGGTTATTTTATTCCCTTTCTTCTCTCTTAAAATTACATGAAGGTTTATCCCTCCTTTTGAAGTGAATTTAACGGCATTGCCAAGTAAATTAATTAATATCTGTTGAAGCTTGCCTGAATCTCCGTTTAAATTCTCATCAATCTCATCTGCAATTTTATAATTGAAAAACAACCCTTTTTTTATCGCCTTTTCTTTCGTTATGTTTACCGTGTTTTTTACTACTTTTTTAAGAGAAAAGTCTACTGTGTTTAATAATTCACGGTTGCTTGACTGATTGGAATAGTCAATAATTTCATTTATTATATTCAGCAATTGTAAACTGCTCACTTTTATGATGTCTATATATTCTTTTTGTTCCGCTGAGGTCTCAATATTTTCCAACAAACTTGTCATGCCGATCAAACCATTGAGTGGTGTCCTTATTTCATGGCTGATGTTAGCAATAAATTTTTCTTTTTTTTCATTTGCTTTTGTTAATTCTATTTTTTTGCTGATGGTGAATTCTTTAGCTTTTTCATATTCTTTCTTGGTAATGATTAACATAAATCCCAACCCTGCAATACTACAGAGTGTATTAATAATTACTATTTTGCTTTGATATTCTTCAGAGAAAAAGTTTAATATTAATTCCGGATAAAATAACTCAACACAAAAAAGAAAAATAATCAGCACCCAAAAGAGTAGAATGTAGTATTTACGATACTGCCTTTTTGTTATAATGATAACATTCCCGGAAAACACTACTATAAAATAGCCGGTTCCCCCTTGTATTCCACCTGTGAAAATCCAGGTAACGGCCAGGAAAATGATTGAAAAAAGGGAAAATAGAATGTTGACCAGGTCGGCTGCAACTCCTTTTACTAATAAAGTATGTAAAATGAGGAATAAAAAAAAACTGGTCCAACAGACAAATTTAAGAGGAAGGTTTCTGTCAATAAAAAATAAATAAAGGCAGCCAAAAAAAGCAGAAAGGAATGTGGATAACTGTAGCAGCCCTTTGAATAATTTATAATTTAGTGAGGCACCTTGTTGATTCATGGGGGCTGCAAGTTTAATTGCGTAAATTGATTCATTCAATATAACTATTGATATACAAGAATTACTAAATATAAATAATAATTTTAAATAATTAAATTCTTCTAAGCCTTATTACTCCAATTTATTATTTATCTAAATACCTAAAATTAGTACAAACGGTATTGTCTTAAAAAAAGAAGCACGCATTGTTTTTTAATCTTTTATTTATTAACTGTGAACTCATATAAGAAAGTGTTGAAACAAGCCCTTGAATGATACTATCTGCCTGGGTTTTTATTTTTTGAAACATCCACAACTATCAGGAATTCTTTTTAATGTTGTGTTGAATCTATTAATTGTTTAGATTGGATGATTTTTGAATGAATGAAAAAATTACCCTCAATGTATCAATATACACAATATGCTTTTTAGGCTTGTTCAATTAATATACTGCATCTGTTTTCTTTTAATCATAAATTATTTCAAATAATTATACAATAAAAATATTCTTTTTCCTTTATAATATTAAAAGACCTCTTTTAAAATGTAGAAAATGACTTAAAATATTTTAATACTAATGCTTAAGTGAATTCGACAGCGGTTGAATAAAATAACTGCAGGGTTCCTTATCTTTCCTTTTCTGTTTATTTGAAAACCGCTACCTCTACCTGATAAAATTTCCCATTATGAAATCTTATATTTTTCTCCTGTCGTTTTTTTTATTTGCTCATTGTATTAATGCGCAGAAACTGTTCTCGGAAAATACGATAATAAAAGTACAGGATCATTGTAACTTCATCGCGGAAAAAATGCAAATTCTTATTCAGGGTAAAAAAATCACTTTTATAAAATCAAAAAAAATCAAAAAGGTCATTCAATTAACTAAATTGTATAAAAAGGAAAATAATGGACATCCCAAAGGAAATCCCGAAGTTGAATTTTATCATACTACGGATAAATATACCGAGATTAATTTTTTAAAAAAAAATGGTAAAATCATTGGTGTTTCTGTCAATAACCTCTATGACCTGTCCTGCCTGACTTATCAAACCTTTTAAGCAATTTACTCAGTTCAAACGATAATGTTTTATCCGTTTATTTTTGAATGCATACCATGTGTTGCACTTTGGAATGTATCAATTTATTATTCATTTACTAGTTATAAATTGTGCCTTTTTTATAAATGAAATTTTGTCAATGCTAATATAATTATCTAGTAAAAGGGTACGGTATGATATGTAATTTTAAGGTGGACATAGTTTAGAAATCTGAAACATAATCCACAATGGAAGTTCAACGACAAATTATGGGTCAATGAGACACTTTACAACAAGGAAGGCTTGCTGTAAATTATTAAAGAGGAACTCTTTACTTAGTTTAAACAGGCAAAATATCTGTTCAGCTTTTCTGAAGGGATATAAAATGTCGCCTTATAGCTCAACTCGAGTTTTGCATTCTTTGCCACCTTTTTTATCTTGTCAAAACTCTTCCAATACCATTTAGGGTCGGTACTCGCAGAACCGTGCAATTCGCAATAATCAACAATATAAAAGCCGCTCTCTACAAAGGGCTCAATGATTTTAATACCCAACCTGTGCTTTTGTACACGTTTAAGCATGACTTCAAAATCTAATTCAGAGAAATAAAACTCGGAAATACATTCTGATTCGTCATTTACATTATTCAACCCGTAAAAAATATTATCATGCAAAAATAAATTCTCCAGTTCCTGGTTTTTCATTAAGAATATCAATTTGTTAGTTTTCACAAGCGAAAACCATGATTAATAAATGTATGGGGATAACATAAATCTATATCGCTGAAAATATAATATAGAATTATACATCAGGAATTAATTGGAATAATATTAATGGGAATAATGGTGATTTGCTTACGATAAAATACCGTTTTTTTATGCGATGCTAATATACATTTTTTATCTTTAAATTCCTAATTTAAGTTGTTAAAAGTTAGTTAAAAAGGAAGCCCGGAAATTTTTAAAATGGTATATGTTTGTACATAAATATATTCCTTTTTTTTATGTTAAGTTTGCTTTTCGCTATTTTATCACCAAAAAGTAATTGCATTTTTTTAATCCTTTTAGCTTATTAAGCTATCTTTAATTTTATATTTTAATATTTTAGAAGAATGTGTTTTATCTTCTTCTTCTTATTGGTAATAAAAAAATTTTAAAACAAAAATCCCCCAATCTTTTGTTGTCCGTTCCTTCTGTCAAAATACGCTCATTCAATATGCAACTTCCTTTCAATTTTATCCTCCTCTTCCTCCTCTTTACCTGTGCAAATTCTCAGGCACAATCTGATTCCCTCAACCAACAAAAATACTGGGATTACCGCGATCGCCTCACCGGAAAAGACGGGCATGGGGGGTTCCTCGATGTCGGCGAAGGCCCGGGTATGAGCCTTGCTGCAAGCGAAAGAAATCCCTTTGCCGATTGTGAGTGGGATTGGTACCTCAGAAATTCCGGTTGCAAAACCCGTAAGGGCAAAGGACGTTTGCACTGGGGGGATGCTTCCCTTTATCATGGCTTCTATCTAGCTGTGCTTGCTTTGGAATATGTTAACCTCGAAAGGGCAGGGCAGAAGGTCGATGAGGTTAGCAGTGAATTGTGGTTCGCTCTCAAAACTGTCGAAAGGCTCGACTCTATGGCAGAGGTGCTGCTCGGATACCCGGGTAAACTGGACGGTTTCTTTGTCAGGGATGATGTCTATGCTGATTTTCATTATAAAAAAAACAGCCCAATGAAAAGACGTTTTGTCAAAGATAAAGTGCCTTTCGATTGCCTGACCTCTTCTGCTGCCTGTGGAAAAATGAATGTTTCTGAAGGTGGCTTTATATCGCAGGATCAGGTTATAGGGCTCTTTATTGGCTTTTCTGCTATTCAACAGCTTATCCCCGACAAACGACACAAGGATTCTCTGCCTTCCTTTGGCGACATTGCGGCATTGAATGCGCATCGCATCACAAGCTATATGTTGTGCAACAAATGGAAATTAAAAGGGCCTGACGGTACTAAAATCCCCGATGAATGGGGAGGGAATACTATTGGAATGAGCTATCCGGTTGCCCGTATCGCCAATCAGATTTGCAATCAAAGACACCGCAAATCCTATATGTGTAAAGGGGCTAAAACATGGGGGCTGCCTATATATGATTTACTTCACTTCAGCCTCGCCTTTCAACATCAAACGAATGTCGGCCTGGCGCTAATGTCCCTTGCCTTACTCCCCGAAAGAAGGTACAGGGCTTTGGGCAGAAAAAGTATCAAACATGATGTTATTATCAAGACCTAATGTATCATATTCAGCATTTCCATGAACTCTGATGGTGATATCTTTACCAAGCGTTTTTTGAAGAAGTTTTTTTCCTGGATCTTCCTGATGTTTCTCCTCTAAAGATTCAATTTCATTTTTAG
>CAJQOX010000258.1 GCA_905480075.1 uncultured Aureispira sp.
AAATTTAGACAAACGGGCCTCAATATAACGTGCAGCGGCAGCCCGGTCCCCTGTGCGGTTGTCTCCCCAGTTTCCCTGACAATCTATCATCAGGTTTTTCTGACCGATATGCACCAAAGCATCGCCGATAGCAGCATCTCCATGAGGATGAAACTGCATGGTCTGCCCAATGACATTGGCTACTTTATGAAAACGGCCGTCATTCATCAGAAACATGGAATGAAGAATACGCCTTTGCACCGGTTTGAGACCATCCTGAGCAGTAGGAATGGCTCTTTCAAGAATAACATAGGAAGCATAATCGAGGAAATAATCCTTGTACATATCCTCTACCCCATCCACTCTAATAATTTTGGAGGCATCCATTTCTTCCTCATCGTGATTATCGTTGTTATTTTCTTCCATTATGTATATTAATTATAAAAAACAAAGGTTATTTCATAGAGTTGAGCTTGTTGACAAAAGTAATAAAAAATAAGACAAAAACGATAAAAATACCTCATATCTGAATTGATTTATGATGAAATAATTATAGCACAGGATCAGCTCAGATATTGATTATTGGATACAAAATATTAACACAAAATATATCTATTGACTATAATTATTGTAACTTTAAAAGATGAAATAAAAATTAAAGGAACTTAAAAAAAAAGTGATGAAATATAATTTCCGTGAAGGCGCTTTATTATTAGTAGACAAACCCCTGGAGTGGACATCATTTGACGTAGTCAACAAAATCCGTTATGCCCTCAAAAAATCTCTGGGCATAAAAAAAATCAAGGTAGGTCATGCGGGCACCTTAGACCCTTTAGCAACTGGATTGCTAATAATCTGCACCGGTAAATTCACCAAAAAAATTGACAGCTATCAGGGTTTGTACAAAGTATATGACGGAACGATGCGGTTAGGTGGCAGCACTCCTTCTTATGATGCAGAAACTGAAGTAGACCTGAAATTCCCGACAGATACGATAACAGAAGATGCTATTTATGGAAATGTGGCTCAGTTTGTCGGAGAGATAGAACAGGTCCCTCCTATGTTTTCAGCAATCAAAGTTGACGGACAACCTTTGTACAAGAGAGCAAGAAAGGGCGAGAAGGTCAGGGTAAAGTCAAGAATTGTTACCATCCATGATTATCAGATCACCAATATTGAGATGCCTGAACTGGACTTTCTTATCAAATGCAGCAAGGGCACTTATATACGTTCGCTGGCACATGATTTCGGCAGACAATTGAATAACGGGGCATATCTTACAAAGTTAAGGCGTACGCATATTGGCGAGCACAGTTTGGAGGATGCCTGGAATCTGGAGGAGTTGATACAGCATATAACTGAGGAGTATGGTCCTGTTGAGGCTTAGGAGGTAGGTATTAATTAGGTTTTGGAAACCTGGGGGTTTTAAATTTAGTACAACTGTACTAAAACATCAATCCAAACTATTTACCTGTTCATGCAAGCCATTCAGAAAGGGAACATCCAAAAAATATGCCAGGGCTTGGGCATCTGTTTCAGAAGACTGTCTGTCTCCATGGTCCACTACATTTATTCTATGCCCATCTTTGAGGATCAGATTGATCTCGTAGGAATGATACCTGGATTTATCCCCTCTTACATACTCGCTTAATAACTGTATAGATTTTATATCCTTCAATCTTACAGAAAATCCTATTTTTTTCATTAATTTTTTTAACAAAGGGATTTTTTTTAACCGGTACAAACCTGAATTTTTATTAAAGATCGGTGTATTAGAAAATTCGTCGTACATGAAATATCCTACTGAAAAAAAAATTAATCCAAGAACTAAATTAACAATTTCAAAATTTATAAGTCCGTAAAATATTGGAAAAATCCCGGTAACCATAAATATTCCGGCAAAAAAGTAGGCATTTGAAGTTGCTTTAAAAACGACAATTTGAGAATCTAACTTTATTAATTCATTGCTTTTAAAATTCTTCCCTCCGCCATTAGCCGGAGTCCAATCAACAATAACAGGATCCTTCATCTCTTCAATTTGCATTAAAGGAAAATAAGGTTCCTTTAGTAGTCCTCCCTGATCAAGAATATCATTATTCATATATCAAATTTTTTATTTTTTCCAACGCATGGCAAAGCCCAATCCAAAGGATATTCTTTTGGTATGATTGTCCAAAACAACTCCCATCCCTTCATAATTCATATTTCCGACAGTACAATTAAGAATGTATTTTTTTTCATGCTTACTGTTAGGACCTAATCTGATCTTATATTCCCCCAAAGAAAACTGAGTGGTATCTATGCCGTTTTCAGCCAATTCGAGACAAAATTTAGCAATGTTTTCCTTTACCATAAATACATGGGTGTTAATAGCATTTCCTATTTCCATATTTTCGAAGCCAGGTATAGATTGTATATGTTCTCCAGTGATAAAATGCTTATCCACCAGACTATAATCATTGCCTTTTACAATAGATTCGAAAACCGAAAGAAGCGCCTCTGCATCAATTTTTTCTTCAGCAGGTTTTGAATTGTTATTGTTGGAAACGTTGTTCTCCGTAGTGGAATTTTCAGTTTGCTGAGAACAAGAAAATAAAAGAAAAACAGAAAGAAGGATTAAAAAGGATTTCATAATTATAAGATTAAAAGATTAAATTGATTTAAGGACCTGCTGTACTCTGTCGGGATAATCGGATATAAGTCCGGATACTCCAATATCTATCATTTCCTGAATGTCCTGAAGTTTATTGACCGTCCAGGGAATCACCTTAATGTTGTTTTTATTACAGTAAAGCATCATTTCGGTATCTATTTGTTTGAACCAGGGACCATAAATTGGTGGAACGAAGCTTAGTTTATTGATATTTTGTTCTGCAGTTTCCTCATAATCCACCAGAAAAGAGAGTGTCAGGTCCGGGGCAATACGATGTGCAATTTCCATACATTCAAGATCGAAAGTCTGAAAGATAGCCCTGTCGATTACCTTTTTATCTTTAAGTATATCTATGATCAGCTTAGAGAACAGTTCCCCATCAGGATGAAAAACATGGTCATCCTCCACTACCCTCTTGACTTCTATGTTATAGCCCACCGACAAGAGCCCTTTCGATTTTGTATAAGCCTCCATACTATCGATCATATCAGAAAGCAGGGGTTTATATGTGCGCATAGCCTGCTGCTGAGGAAAGCGCGGATGCCCTAAAGAACCGCAATCGATCTGACGGATCTGTTCATAAGTCATCTTGTAGAGATTGTATTGCTTTTCGTTTTCGGCAGTCAGTTCTTTGCCATCAGGAGAAATACATATCTGATGATTCAACCAGGGTTCGTGCGAAACAAGGACCTGATTGTCTTTGGTAATGACCACATCCATTTCGAGGTAGTGGCAACCCAGGTCAATAGCCTTGTGAAAGGCCGGGATAGTATTTTCGGGCAATAAACCACGACAGCCACGGTGACCGTGCAGGGTAAAGGAATTGAAATACATTGTACAAAATTAAATGAATATTAAAACTCAATATAGGAAATAAAATCCCCTACAAAAAAGACAATCAATAATATTTTAAATTATGTCATCTGAATCATCTTTCAATAAAATGATGAAATGTCTTTATACCAAGCACAAAGCAAAAAGATTAAGGATTCAGGTATTAAAACGGCAGATTCATTTTTAATTAACACCAAAAAATTCAGGCAGTTTAAAAATTGTGAAAAGTTCCCTTATTCATCAATTCCTTTGCTTCCTTCCACGAAGGAAGTACATCCGACTGATAGGTATAATTACCAATTTGCGTAGCAATTTCAGCACTGATTTTCATCGCCGCTGCATGTGCCCCTGATTTCATAAATTCTTTCATCGACTCTACATCTTTCCAGGCAGTAACAGTATAATGCATATATCCAAATCCGGTGTTTTTCATTTTAATAAAACCCGGAGAATTTTTTGCCTGTATTGAAATTTTTAAGCCCATCCAGGAAAGCCGGAAGAAGGTCCACAAACTGCGTATTCGTATAGAAGTAATGGTTATTGTCATAATTTATATTTTCAAAACACTAAATTAGCATTAATAATGATGAAATATACAAACAAATATTTATTATGTCCCTCAGATTTACGTAAAGCAAAATAAATTTCAATGCACAGGCTAAACAAAAATGAAATAGAACATCTTTCGGGATTGCTGTTAAATGAACAAAACGAAAACATAGCTGTGGGTATAGAAATAGCCGGACAGCATCCTGAATGCATAGAATATGTTCAGCGTGAATTGGTTCTATTAGCACAGTTAGGCATTGATGCTGAATTAAGTCAGTGTGCTTATGAGATTCTTAAGAAATCGTATACTGCCCAACAATTACTACAGTGGGATAAGGAATTTGAACTGTTCAACATTATTCATGAACTCTACTGCAAGGATTCTTTTGAGGAATATTGGTATTCTTTTGTTGAACATGAAAAGGTCAGAGAAAATTATACGGAACTGATCATTAAGAATATACATTATGTTACTGGTTATTTTACAATAGCCGACTGTATCAACGAATATTACCGTAGCAAACTGGATTGGGCTGAACGTTATTACCTAATTGCGCTCATGAAAAAGCCTGATGACCTGAATTTGCTATCCACTTTAGGGCATTTCTATTATGAAGATTATATTGCCCCTGAAAAAGCATTAAAAATGTTTGATAAGATGCTTGAAACAGCCCCCGGACATATTGAAGCGCTGCAAGCAAAAGCATTTTTATATTCAGAATATTATAATGATGTTGATAAAGGATTGGATATACTCAAAGAAGCATATAATACTTTTAAAAGTGAACAACTAATCATTCCTCTTGCCGTAATGATGATGAATCATAATGATTCAGATATCTATAGGGAAGGAAAAAAAAGAATGGAACTTATTAATGCTGAAAACAGATTCAATAAGAAGGGACAAACTGTTTGTACTGAAAATTATTACGGACAGACTATTTATGCCGAAAAATTATGGCAAACAGAAAAGGATACTGAAGCAGCAATAAAAGCCTTTCATGCTATTCTGGAATTTAACAAAAAAGACTTTAATTCCCTGGCATACCTTGGTCAGATTTATATTACAGTATATAATAATAAAGATAAAGCCAATGAGTATTTCCGGGAAGCCTTCAGTATTTATATGGACGATCCACATCATCTGGTTAATTATATAGCGTTTCTTTGCAATCATATGACAGACTTTGAAGCAGCTAAGAGTTATTATAATTATCTGATTGATTATTGTTTTAAAGACATTGACAAATATAACCTTTGGAAATTTTACAACATTAGTACAGAAGAAAAAGAGAAATTCAAGCTGGCTGAAACTATATTGTTAACGAAGAAATCATGAGATGGCTAAACTGACGCTTAAAGAAATGCAAAACCTGTCGGAACTACTGTTAAGCAGTACCGAAAGTAATGTGGAACTGGGCTTGCAGATACTTGAAAATCACAAGGAATCCGTTCGTGTTTTCTGCCGGGAATTGGTTTTATTGTGGCAACTGCACAAGAATGAAAAAATATACAAATTGGCTGAGGATTATCTGAATAAAAATTTTCAAAATGCACAGATGAATATTTGGAGGAGTGGATTTGATATTTTCAGAAATTTTAATCACAACTATAAATACAATCAGAATGTCAAAAAACTGATTCAAAACCATGAGAACATACGGCCTGATTTCCAGGGATTTATTGAAAAAAACATCAATTACTGCCTCTTTTATTATGCTGTAGCAAAAAAGCTGAACCTTAAATATAAAAAACACCCCGATCTTGCACAGGCTTATTACAAAATTGTACTAAGTAGTAATCCGCAACATAAGAAATGTCTTTTTTATCTTGCCTTTCTTCTACATGAGGAAAAAAACTATGAGGAGTCCATGAAATACTATAAACAGGCAGAAAGAATTGATCCAAATTTTGCAGCTTTGCTCAATAATATCGGTATCCTCTATGAGCAAAAAAAAGAATATGTCGAAGCTTATAATTATTATACAAAGGCCTTGAATATATCCCCGTCCTCTGCAGTATTTTTGCGTAATCTTGCTACCTTATGTATTAATGATATGCAGGGAGAAGAATATAATCAAGAGGCAAAAATACTGACAGAAAAGCTCATAAAGCACGATCCGGAATCAGCATTCAGCTGGAATACCCGTGCAGATTATTTCTGGAAAATTGAAAAGAATTACGAAAAGGCCGAAAAAGCTTATCTGAAAGGCCTGAAAAAAGATTCAGATAATTCCTGGCTTTTGGGTAATCTTGGAGAATTATACATAGATATTTATCAACAAAATGACAAAGGCTATCCATTGTACAAAAAGGCCTTGGAACAACAACTTACTTCCTACAGGCTGATGACAATGATAAGCCTTCTGGTAAATCATTATAAAAATTACGCCGAAGCCAAAGATTATTATAAAAAACTGATAGCCCTCAGCCCTGACCAAAAGATAGTCAAAGACCATCATCTTACTGAAATACAGTGGAATGATTTTATTCTTGCCGAAAAAACGCTGAAGAAAAAGATTCAATAATAAGGCAAATCAGACTATAACTCCTGCATTCATCAACTCTTCTATCTCCTCCACCTCTATCGGGATATTGCGCATCAGATTGAAGGCTTTACCGGAAGTGACCATCAAATCATCTTCAATACGGATACCTATGTTCTCTTCCGGAATATAAATACCGGGTTCACAGGTAAAGACCATTCCTTCCTCTAATGAAGCATAACGGTGACATAGGTCGTGCACATCCAAACCAAGATGATGTGAAGTACCGTGCATAAAGTATTTTTTGTAGAGCGGCTTATCGGGGTTTTGCACACTAACCTCCTGTTTGTTGAGCAAACCCAATCCTATCAGTTCCGATTCCATAATCCTACCCACTTCTTTATGATAATCGGTGAGGTTATTTCCCGGTACCAAAAGGGCTTCTGATTCCTTTTTGACCTTTAAAACGGCGTTATAAACCGCCTTTTGCCTGTCTGAAAATCGGCCGTTAACTGGAATTGTACGTGACAGATCAGCAGCATAATTGGCATATTCTGCTCCAAAATCCATCAGGAGTAAATCACCATCATGAAGCAGCATATCATTGGCAATATAATGAAGTACACAGGCATTGCCCCCTCCCGCTACTATAGGTGTATAAGCATGTCCCGATGCCCCTTGTCTGGTAAATTCATAAATAATATTGGCTTCCACTTCATATTCCATCATACCGGGCTTTGTAGTTTTCAAGACCCTTCGGAAAGCCGACTCTGTAATATCACAGGCTTTTTGCAGCAGGTCTATCTCCGGTTGAGATTTAATCATCCGTAGTGATTTCATGATATTTTGAGACCGTTTGAAATCATGCGCCACATATTCCTTTTTTAATTTCATTGCATTGCGGACATCCCTTGAACTATAATCACTGAAGGCACGATCATTTTCATTAGTGTTCACATAAACAGTATCTGCAAGAAGTATCAGTTCATTATATAAGGGCTGCATTTCATCCAACCAAAATACAGAATCAACTCCGGACGTAGCAGTAGCGTCTTCCTTGGTATATTTATACCCTTCCCAGACTGCAATATGCTCATTGGTCTGTTTTGTAAAAATAATCTCTCTGAATTTATCCCCCCGGGGACAATCGGGATACATTACAAGAATTACTTCTTCCTGATCGAGCCCGGTAAGATAGAACATATCCGAATTCTGACGGTACTGAAAATGACAATCACCATTTCTTGACATCATATCATTGGAATGAAAGATAGCAATTGAATTGGGTTTCATTTGCGCTGCGAAACGTTTGCGGTTTTCAACAAAAAGTGAGGGGTTTATATTTTTATATTTCATGGTATAAAACGTCTAAGTTGTTACAGAATTACTGAAATGGTAATTAATTAATTAAAAAATTAAACTGATAAATAAAAAGATGTTCCATTATTTCCAGAAGGTACGCAAGTTAAGGTTTTGATGTAATGTAAACAAGAATGCCGCCAAAAAGTTAATGCCAGGTATTGTTTTTTGCTCCCCCCTCTTAAGCTTGTCGTTACTTGGAAACCTCCGGAGATTCACGGATCAAAACAAGATAAATTAATTCAAAAAAAAGAATAAAAAACATAAAATACATAATTACCACTAAATATTAAAAAAATATTTTAAACACAAAATACTATCTTTCAATAATTTACGATTATATTTTCATCTTTATTGAATACCCGTTCAAAAAAAAGTTATAAATTAATTGACTGTTCAATTAATTTAATATATCTTTGTTTTATCAATGAAGTTAAACAGTAATAATTTTATAGAAAAACAATACTTAAACAAAACAATTATTAATTATGAAAACAATAGCAATCATTTTAATATTGACAGGAATGCTTCAGACTATAAATGCACAGGATATTATCTACAGATTAGACGGTAGCAATACTGAAGGAAAAGTTATTAAAGTATCCGAGACCACTATCAAATACATCCCGGAAGAAAAGCCGGAAGGAACAATATATTTTATATCGCGTTCAAAAGTTTCCAAAATAGTCTATTCAAATGGATATACTCAACAAATAAGCGAACAGGAATCAGAAGTAAATTATTCAGGGAATAACTCAAAAAAATGGAATAGTGACAAGCTTGCGAAACAGGAGGGACCTCATACAGAGAAATTAAGGCGTCATATTGTTTATGGTGAAATTCTGGGAATGAGTGGTTTTTTTTTCTGTAAACTATTTACCTACTATCATCAGTTCACCTAACGGTGCCTTTTCAATAAAAGGCAGGATTGGAGTCGGTATGTCGAACAAGTCCATACATTTTCCACATGGGATATTATTTGGTTTTGGCAGTAGAAGACATCAATTTGAGATAGGTATACAAGGGGCTGTAATCACTGGCCTGGCAGACGGAGATATCTTTGAATTTCTTCACAGCGATGGCAAGACCGCCCGATATTCATTTAGTCCTACTGTTGGATACAGACTAATCAGTAAAAAAGGATTCACATTTAATGTAAATATGCTGGTGATCTCAGCAGAGAATGCCTCGGGAATATATCATCCTATAGTAGGCAAAAGCAGGGAATTATCACCCTGGTTTGGTGTTGGACTTGGTTATGCTTTTTAAAAAGCATGAATAAACATTCTTAGTTCAAACCTGAAAACTATTTCTTTTTTAAACCTACATTAATTTAAAATATTAAAATCAAATATTATGAAAACGATTTCAAATTTTTCATTAACAAGTAATAACAGAACAAACAAAGTCATTCAATTGATAATTTTACTGATTATCGCTATCAGTTACAGCACAATTGCTCAGGATGTAATTCATAAAACAGACGGTTCAGCGATAGAAGCAAAGGTCAGAGAAGTATTAGATGACAAAATCAAATACAACAGAACGGATAACCCCGATGGACCGCTGTATACAATTGAAAAATCTAAAATTTTCAAAATTATCTACAGTAGTGGTTATGTAGAAGTCATGACTATTGGTGAACCACAAATATCCGATAAAGAAATAAAGGAGGCTGATGCACTCAAAAGACAGAAAGAAGCAGAAAAGAAAAGACTTGAAGAGGCAGCAGAAAGGGAGAGAATTGAAAATGAAAAGGAAGCTGCAAGGATTGAGCGTCAGAACAGAGAGAGAGAAATCAGAAAAATTAAAGATGAAAATGTCAGGAGAGAAGCCCGGGCAGAGGCCGAACAATTACGTATCGAAAGAGAGAAAGAAGAGGAAAGAAAATTAAAAGAACCCAAAAGACATACAGCCTATGGCGAGATATTGGGTTTAGGTGGTTTCCTCTCTATTAATTATCAACCCCGGATATTTACCTCAAAAGATGGTATTATTTCCCTTAGCGGTCGGATTGGACTTGGGATGTCAAACAAGTCTATTCATGTACCACATGGATTTGTATTGGGAATAGGTAGTCAGAGACATCAGTTTGAAGTAGGTGTAATGGGTGTGTTTTTGGGTAGATTTTCTGATGGTGATGCCTTTAGTTTTCTTTATGGCGGGGGCAAAGAATCAAGGTATACAATGAGTCCTCAATTGGGTTACCGGATGTATACAAAGAATGGTTTTACCTTTAGTGTCAATGTATTGATGATATATTCCGAGGATGCTTATCATCTGAACAACGGGAATGACCCTGAACCCGGTATAACTCCCTGGTTTGGCATTGGAATGGGCTATGCATTTTAATCCCGGAAACAGCAAGTATAATATTTAATAGTAAACCAACAGATCTGTTATTCTTTTTAATAGCAACAGTTAAAAAAAAGCTACTGATTTGAATAACAGGTCTGAAA
>CAJQOX010000259.1 GCA_905480075.1 uncultured Aureispira sp.
ACTTCTTCACAATGTGGCTGGACCGGCAATGTTGGCGGCATCGATATGTGGGTGTATAATGATGGAGGGAATACACGGCGGTATCAGAGTCAGGTCAAAACCGATTTTAAGAAATACTCTCCCAACCTCACCGAGACTTGCATCTCCGCGGTAACTTCCGACCAAAAACTGAAGCTCGATTACAGCTTTTATCTCAATCGTTCGGATGATTATACCCGAATTTATTACAAAATAAAGATCAGGGCACTCGACAATACTCCTTTCAACCGCTTCGATATTTTTCAACTGGGCGGAGATGTTTATAACATACACAATACTCAACAGGTAGCCTATGGCAATGATACCGGCAAGGTTGCTCAGTTTCTCCCTACCAATGATGGTTCCAATGATTATACTACGGCAGCTTTTGCCCTCGAAGGCAGAAATCCCTGGCTTTGGGCAGGCGATGGGCTCAACTATACGGGTGCCACTTCCGGTATAGATATTGACGCCAATAACGGAATGGTCATCAGAGATTATCATGGGGTATTTAATGGAGTTGCTAATGATACGCCCTTTGTACGGGAACGTTCAAGCGGCACTGGTTTTTCCTCCTCTCACGGAACAAACCCCACCTCCTATTGCCTGGTCCCTCCTTCGGGCGTAAACTCCTTTTCTACCGGTGACAGCATAGAGTTATTGGTGGAAGTGGTTATCTTACCCAAACAAGCAGTAGATTATTATGGCCCGAACCAAAATTTTACTGCTGCCTTGACTACCTACGGCAATTCATTTGAATTATTATTGAGAGAAGCTCAGAAAAATCAGATCATTGCCACTTCGCCCTCCAATACCTTAGTTTCAACATACCCGCTCAGCGTCACAAGCCTCAACAATGAAGCTATTGTCGATATCAGCGGAGGGGTCGGATATTTTCCTGTTGTATTTACCAACCTTACAGAGGTAGATGACCCACAGCTTTGGATAGCCGAAGACAGTTGTTGGGAATTGGTAGACCAATCGGTACATGGCAAGGATTTCTGGCAGGCGGAGTACAACGAGAACAGCGGCCTTTTTGACCTCATCTATAATGTCGATCAGGACCGGCAGAATGATACTACGGCTTATACCCGGTATTATTTGGGAGACAATCCGCCTCTGATGATTCTGCAGCGTCAATCACTGATCTCAGGCGGCAACTGGTCGGATTCCTCTGATATAAGGGTCATAAACGGTACCGACAGTCTGATTCTGGCCCCGCAGGCAATTTATCTGGGTACAGCTTCTTCAGGTATGCCCGACGAATGGTCATGGACCGGCCCGAATGGCCTGATGAATACAGGCAGGGAACTGACCTTTTATCCTGTAAACAGCCTTGATTCGGGTCAGTACATTGTGACTTACACATCCTATGGTTGCACAGCTTCAGATACTTTTAATATTATTCCGGTTACTCTTACAGCATTACAAAACAAAGATAAAACTTCTGAAATATCAGTATACCCCAATCCTGCAAATGAACAGGTCACGATCGAGTTCGGTCAAAGCTGTGAAGATATAGTTTTGGAATTATATGATCCTCTCGGCAGGTTGCTGATCAGGAAACAGGCAACATCAAAACAATTGATGGTACTCGATCTAAAAGAGCTTGTTCCTGCCAATTACAGCCTGCGCATTCAGACAGAACATGGTTGGTCTTTGCATTATCTGGTGGTGACTAATAGTAGTAAGTAGATTAGATCGCTGCGCTCCTGGATTTTAGATTTTTGATCGCTGTGCTTTTGGATTGTTTAGTAGTAAGTAAATTACTTCGTAGTAGTAAGTCATAAGTAAAATTTGCTTTGCAAAATTTTATACTTACTACCTGCTACTTATGACTGCGTTGGTTCAAGTCTTTAGCACAGCGGTGACTTGGACCCTTTCTTTATGGCCCCCGGGCGCTACGTTACGCAGCTCGCTATGCGCTCGGCCCGCAGCAGCTGTAAAAAACAGCTGCTGCGGTCTGTGGCCTGCGGCCGGCAGCCCGCTGATCTCTTCACATAAACGAGACATTTAGTCTCCTTTATGCTCGTTCATACATCGCTGGTGCAAAAAGATTTTTGGATGATTGGATGAGTGAATAATTTGATTGATTATGAAATCAAAGATTCATGAAATAATTCGAAGAATCATGAAATAAATCGAAGATTAGCTTCGCTGTGCCTTCGGGATCATGAAATAAACCGAAGATTCAGCGAAGCTAATTATGAGGTGTTTTCATCTACCGTCCTAAAATCAAAGATCTAACAGTCTAAGATCAAATATCTGATAAACTAATATCTAACAATCTAACATCTAACAACCTAATCTCTAAAAATCAAATCATCCAGAATATCAGAATTCATTTGTTGCGGCAGCTTATCTTTAGTAATGTAGAACAAATACGCAGACAAGGCGATCATTATTATGCTCAAGATATTCCACCAAACAGCCGTTTCAGTCATGTCGGGATTTCCATCATTGACATAAACAAAGGCACTGTACAAAAAGAAAAGCAGCGAAAAGCCTTTGAAGGCCAGTCGAAACTTGTTTTTTTCTTTGTCCCACCAGGAAAATATCAATGAAGCAACACTTAATAGCATGAGCCCCAAGTGATAGGTATTTTCAGGCACATCCTTATCTATGCCATTATAATTATCCCAGCCAACCGATCCTATCTCTGCAAGAATAGCATTATCCCATTGCTGAAAGTAATAACCGAGTGCCAATGCTGCAATATAAGCAACCGCATTCAGACCATAAAGATATTTTAATACCCTATCAATACTTCTGGAAAAAGAGGTATAGAAGCAGATGCCAACAGAAAGTACAATTTGTAAAAGGGAAGCAAAAACCCAGAAGAATTTACTCTCTTTCATGGAAGCATCTCCATCCTGAAAATACAAAATTATAAAAACTGCCAGCAACAGCAGCGAACTTATCCCCAGTACTTTCTCCAGTTTAACCATTAGCCTACCCGCCCGGTATCTCCACCAGATAAATAAGGTGGTCATCAGGGACACTACTGCCCAGATGCCAAAATAGCTGTTCTCCGGACTGTCAATATCAGG
>CAJQOX010000260.1 GCA_905480075.1 uncultured Aureispira sp.
TGGTTGTACTTTCAGTGCTGCTTTACCTATTACTGAACCTACTCAATTAATTGCTTCTGCAACTGATGCAGGTAATGGACAGGTTGCTAATGCTGCGGGTTCAGGTGGTACACCTCCATATAGTTTCCAATGGGATGCTGCGGCTAACAACCAAACAGCTCAGTCAGCTTCTAATTTAACTCCTGGCACTTATTCTGTTACTGTTACGGATGCTAATGGTTGTACTTCTGATACTTCTGTTACTATTGTAGCAACTAACATCAATAATTTAACTGGAATCGGTTCATTGAAGATGTTCCCGAATCCTAATAGCGGTCAGTTTACCATTTCTATCGAAGCAAATGAGTTGAACGACCTGAACATTGATCTAATGGATATTAACGGTCGTCTGATCTACCACAAAGAAGTAGGGGACAGAATTAAAATTCACAAAGAAGAAGTTGCTATGCAAAATTTACCTACAGGTATTTACATGGTTCGCGTAACTACAAGTCAAGGAAGTGTAACAAAACGAATAGTAATACAACGATAATAAAGCGATAGTTTAAAAATTAAAAGAGGTATGGCATTTTGCTATGCCTCTTTTTTAGTATATTGTTATTGCCAATCTTGTTTACCTATTTTATATCGTACAAAAAATGAGTGAAAGCAAATTATTTTTTTTACACAAACCTATTCCTGCGCATTCTTTAGCCTTGTTTCGTATCGGCTTTGGAATTTTTATGCTTCTGGAGCTACTCCATTTTTCTAATGTAGGTTTTGTCGAAAATTATATAGGTCATGTTAGTTTCAACTTTAAATATGATATTCTTTATGCCCCCACCCCTCCAATAATTGTGATTCGTGGTTTATTTTTAGTTGCTTTTCTTTCGGCTATCCTAATTATTTTGGGCAAATGGCTAAAGTGGGCTTCTTTGGCTTTCTTTCTTTCCTTTTCCTATATTTTCCTGCTCGAAAAAAGTATTTATAACAACCATCTGTACTTGTTTTGTTTGTTGGCTTTTTTGCTAATCACAAGCAATGCTGACCAAGCCTTATCATTACGCAAAGAGAAAACGGGAACTGTTTTTCGTTGGAATTTATTGGCTTTTCAGTTGATGGTCATAGCGGTTTATTTTTTTGGTGGGATAGCAAAACTAAACCCTGATTGGATTGTTTTGCAAGAACCCGCAAATACCTTATTGAAATCTAAAGGGATTACAGGAGACTTTTTTGTGTTGTTGATTATTTATGGCGGTTTGTTCTTTGATTTAACAATAGGAGCACTATTACTGATCAAAAAGACAAGAAAGATGGCTTTTCTGGCAGTTGTTTTTTTCAATATCTCTAATGCCTGGATCTTTGACGATATTAATATTTTTCCTTATATAATGCTTTTTTCTTTGGTGTTGTTTGTGGAACCGGAACGTATAAAAAGCTTTTTTGAAGCTAGGAAATCAATTCCTAAAGAAGCGAAAGTAGGCCCTAAAAAAAGGAAAGAAAAGAAGAAAGGAAAATCAAAAAAAGCAATTAGCAAAGCTATTCCCAAAGAAGCAGCTATTCTTCAACTACAACAAACTCCCTCAAGCCGGATTGCTTTTAAAGTGATTTGTCTGTTTTTCATTATACAACTTATTATGCCCTTCCGACATTTTTTTATCCCTGGAAACGTGGACTGGACAGGCGACGCACAACGATTTTCCTGGCGAATGAAAATCTACACCAAGAAAATTCAAGAATTTAAATTTGCCGCTTTTGACCTCGATAAAAAAATAATACACCCAATAGAGATGAAAGCATATTTGTTGGCAGACCAAATTAATCAAATGGCAACAGACCCTAGTATGGTGCTTCAGTTTGCGCACTATCTGGGAGAATATAGCAAGGAAAAACTCAAGAATGAAAACCTTGAAATCAAAGTAAAACTCAAACTGGGTATGAATGGCAGGGAACCAATCTATCTGGTCTCAGATACAACAGATTTGTTAGGAATCGAGAAGCGGTTATTTAAAAACCATGAATGGGTTGTTCCTCTAAATTGAGTAGTTTTTTAATAACGTTTTTATAAAAAAATAATTGTACTTACTGGTCTTTTGTTTTCTCTGATGGAACAAGGGGCTACGCAGTTTTTTTACAGCGAATCAGCCCAAAGCATGTTTATTGTTCATCAATCCGGAAATTCTAACCACGGAGGCCCAATCAATGTCTGTGATTTCAATGGTGATGGTTTTGACGATATCACTTCGGGGAGCGGAGTGGCAGATAGTATTCAATTTTATCAAAACATGGCAGGAACTGGTTTTCAGGGCGTTTATTTGGATGCTAAAGAGTTGAACCATACCTAGCAAATACTTTGGGTAGATTATGATAATGAGGGAGATCAGGATTTGTTTGTGGCTAATTTTGCAAGGCAAAATTTACTTACTATTCTTTGTAGATTTTTGATATTTGATCTTAGATTTTAGACTTATTTATAGAAGCAAAAAATTTGCAAAGCAAAATTTACTTTCTACTTTCTACTTTCTCCCCCCCTTGGTTCATTGTTAAGCGATAGTGTCACTTAAACCAACACCACCTGGCCAAACAAACCATCCCCTCATCCATAAAACCCCATCAAAATAATCCCATCCACAAACAATCCTACAATCAAATCATCTTTTCATCCTTGCGTCAGCGATGAGAAGCAGTGTGGCTGCAAGCCACAGACCGAAGGGCCGAGCGATAGCGAGCTGCGTAACGTAGCGCCCGGACGCCCTTATTAGTAGTAAGACATAAATAGGAAGTAGTAAGTAAAAAATGCGGCGCAAATTTCACTTATGACTTACTACTTACTACTCTCAGATACTAGATTATTAGAAAATAGACTATTTAATTTTGATAAAAAATCTTCTCTGTGCGATCATACCCGGGTCCCGATATTGACCAATATGCAGAATGCTCTCTATAAGTAATTGTTTGAGTTGGTCGGTAATAGATCAGTTCCTTTATTAAACTTGAACCATAATTACTAAAATCAACCCCATAAACAACACTATCGGGATTTGTTGTATTGAGAATATCTAAGTATTGACCATTATTGCCCCAAATAAATACTTCAATGACGTCCTCGTTAATAATATTAATCTCCAATGTATCATTATAGAAAGAGTCTAAAGAAGCGCTAAATCCATATGAATCGTGATGTGATGTATGCCAGCCAAAATACTTTCCATCGGTTAAATCATTATTTGTTTGGGGCGTTGTATCTTTTTTTTGACAAGCTACAAAAAAAGTAAAAAGGGATAAAACCAAGTAAAGAGATCGGAAATTCATAGAACAGTTATTATTTTAAGGGGATAATTTAACAATATAATATGATAACGCAAATTATAAACCAAAAGTGTACTTTTGAGCTTGAATTTTCAAATAGTAAATCTAAAGTAATGTTTTAATAAAAAAAGTACATTCGATTGACTTAAATTCTAAAATCCGGATTATTTTCGGTTCTCAAAACAAGATTAAACATTGTAGCAAAAAAGCTAAAAGTATATAAAGTCTATGTTCGGCTTACTATTCCTTTACCTCATACTCTTTATCGATCAGAACCCTGCCTGGTTTCAACTCCTTCCCCGTCCAGGAACACTCTACCTTTTTGAGACTTTCGATTACATTTTCTTTTTTCTCATCGTCATAAAAACCCCGCTCATACTTTCGAATAATCTTAGCTTTAACACCTTCTTTATCAGAAGGGTAAACCAAGCGGTCATCCAAATAATAAGGAGCATCTGCCCCGGGTCTTAACAGCACAACAGACAATAATTCTTTGCCGTCCCAAAATACAATATTCTCTCCATAATAGCCTGCACACATATCCTGACTAGCCCCGGCACTAAGGACTTCCTTCACTCCTGAAACAGACTTATCGCCTAAACTTCCTATCCAACGGGAAACATTAAGTCCTCCGCCGAGATCAAAGCTAAGCTTAGAAAGCTCTTTATTCTTTTTACAGGCTCTCATTTGTGCTGTAATTTTCTCTTCTATCCACCCTCCTTCGTGTTCAATTTTTTTAAACCGTTCAGCACCAAAAAGAAAAATCAGATCATCATCCATTTTACTGCTTATCCAGACATCTGCGATCAGCCCACCCCATACATATCCGGACTGCGTCTTTCCTTTATTTTCAAAAGATACCTTATACCAATTTGAAGTGAAGCCTTTCAGTCTTAATGTCTTTTCAGATTGTTGCAGGATTTTCAGATCGGTGCCTATAGGTATATTAGCAAGGATGTCCCCTTTTGTTGAAGCTGCGCTTCGCACATTTACATTATCGGCCACCAATTTACATTCCTGACCTTCCTCAAAGGAATGATACATATAATTTTTACCATAAGTATAATCAACATCCTGAGCGATAGATAAATGAACGGATACCACCATTAAAAGCAACAATAATTTTTTCATAATTCTTTAATTTAAGTACTGAAAAAGGTCCGGGTTCAATTTATATGATCAACCTTAAAAAATCAGACCATCTTTAAGGTCATCAACATTATGTTCATTAAACTTTATTATTCGGTCCTTCTACTGAGAAATTGGTCATAATATGATTGCCTGTTTAAGCTATATAATTCTCGGGCTAATTTACAAAGAAAGGCTAATTAAGCTATTATTTCAGTTGAAATTTCTAAAAGAAAGGGCTCCGTTATTTGGGCATTGGAATAAAAAAGGGATACAATATTTTGTATCCCTTCTTTTCTGTATAGAGAAGAATTTATGAGAAGAATAATCGACAGAAATCAACAATTATACTATTGAAATTATTTTATTAATAATTAACGATTTTTTCTTTAAGAACCAGAATATTATCGGCCATCAGATTAATAACGTAAATACCCTTATTTATTTTTAAAGAGTTAGACAAAAAGCCAT
>CAJQOX010000261.1 GCA_905480075.1 uncultured Aureispira sp.
AGGAAGGTTTAATCAAAAGATCCTGGAATTCAGTGCAATCCAACAATCAAAAATGCCTTTCAGAAAAACCGTTTTAAAAATAAAAAAAATTATCTGCGATAGAATAATAAAAGGAAAAAGAATCCGGATTAAATTGAATTACTTTGAAACATAAAAAAATTAAGCCCGTAAACTTGCCACTGTTGCCTCTTGTCAGGGAAACAAAAATTCATAAAATCAATTTAGCAATTAAAACCAAATTTAAAATGCATACCGTTATTACAGAATTTTACCTACATATAATAATAGCCGTAAAGGGAAAAGAAAATTTAATAGTTGAAAAAAACAGGGAAAAGGCAGAGCAAAATATTTGTGATATCATTTCAAAGATTAATTCTGAGGCATTGGCTATCTATTGCAATCCTGATCATTTGCATGTACTGCTAAAATATGACCCTATATATAGTTTGGACCACACACTGGAGGAAATAAAAAGCAAATCCTCTGCGTGGATAAATAAACAAGGGTGGATGCAAAAACCCTTCAAATGGCAGTCTGGATTCTGTTCGTTTACAATTTCACCAATTAATGTTGAAAGAGAAACTAAATACATCCTGAATCAACCGTCCTATCATCGGGAGGTGAGTTTCCGGGAGGAATACATCGGTATACTGGACAGGATTGAGATGGAATATGAGGAGCATGATTTATTTGAATGGGTGGGGCAGTAATAACTTTTATGTATAGGTTGAATACAAGGAAAAGAGAATTACGGTTTTCTGATATCTTCAAAGCTGATAAAGATGAATTACCTCTGGCACAAAATAATCGACAATCATGGAAATATGAGTTAGTTGTAAGGCAAATTTGTGGAGATGATGTATGAATATTCTTTGCATTAGAATAAAAAAAAGCGTCTCAGTAAATATTTACTGAGACGCTAAGTTTTATATAAAGGCATATTAGTTTCATAAAAAAAGGAGCAGAAACACACTAGCTGCTACGACTGCCGACCCTTGCTTGCTTTCACACCTGGGGGATTAAGCAGGAGCTTGCCATATATCTCCAACTCCAGTTGCAAAGATAAACTCATTTTTAAGTTCCTGCAAGCTTTTTGGCAAAAAAAAAACAAGAATAGTTAAAAGTCACTGTATATCAACAAAAAAAATTTAAAAAGTAATCCCAATTCTTAGTGAAGGTCGATAAAAGATTCTTTTTTCAAAAACAGGAGATGGATTCTGCCAATTAGAATATTCATATTCAGCAAACTGAATATTGTATCCAAAATCGAGTACTACATGAGTTCTTCTTGTAGAAGGAAAACGTATACCAATAGCCGGTCTGAGGTATAGGCCGCCTCTTGCCTCCTCCCAAAATCCCGGAATAGCAATTCCATAGCCAACATTCAAATCATAAAAAAGGGAAGCAGATGACTTCATAAAATATCCACGGACATTAGCGTAAACCGGGACAAAGGAATGTTCGAAAAAAGTATTGATACCAATACCCGCCCCGACTCCCAGTAATCTGTGGAAATGATAATCAAGTACATAATGCTGTCCTAAGCCGGGAACAATACCAAATTCAGTACGCCCCATCATAGTTTCACCGGTAAGTGAATGAAAAAAGCCGGTATTCTGAGGTTTGTGATTTGATTTTTTAGATCGCCTGACTTTGTAGAGCGGAGTCTGAACAGATTCTTTTACAATTTTAAGAACTTCTGTCATTTTATAAACGAGGACAGAACCTCCCATTATTTCAATTTTGATATCTCCCTGAGGTTCAAAAAGAATTACATTTCCTTTGATAACAGAACCATTTTTGAGATAGACAACATCCTGAGTAGAAGATTGTGCAAAAAGAGAGAAAGCAGATGAGAGAAATAATATTATGCTAAAAAAAAGATTAAATTTCATAAGCCATAATTTTTCATTAATAAATAATAACCGGAGGCAAATAAGATAAAATACCTCCGGAAATTGCTTCAAAATATTATTTCTGAACTGGAATATGACTCAAGAGCTGTAAAGAAGCAGGAGAAGTAGTATTATACTGAAAAAAACCATCCTCTCCTACTACCAGTAAAATATTGGCATTTGGTATTGTAATAGCATCATAGGCAGAGAACGAACCATCATGAAAGAGTTGATTTTGACCTATATTAAATTTATCGGCCACATCAAACACTTTAAGACCATCCCTTCCGTCACAGAGATACAGCTTTTCATTTGAGACACTGAGGCCCTGCGGGTTGGTCAGTGAAGTAGAACTGACCAGGGAGGGATTCATCAGGTCAGAGATATCGACAACATCGAGTTGATTCTGGAAATCCTGACAGCGAGTACCACTACGTAAAGTTACATAAGCAAAATTTCCATCTACAAATACGGGGTCGCAAACATCGGCATGCATAAACTGACTCATATAGGTAGGATTTTGAGGGTCGCTGTTATCATAGATAAACATTCCTGTATTGCTTCCGATAAATAATTTGTCCTGATAAGGAAAAATAGTTTCTATTCCCCAACCCCAGCCGACCTGTAGTTGATTGACCCGTGTAGGATTATCTGTAACATTAATATCGTAAACATGTAAGTCTGTGTTATCTACAACATACAGATTCTGAGAAATAACAGCAAAACGAGCCATAGACCCTCCAATACCAATTGCTTCCCTTGAACCACCACCTGAAGCAGCAGAAACACCACCGGAATTCATGTTTTGAGCCATTAACATATCGGTAGTCATTCTACCGGGATTTCCGGCTTCGGAGCATTTAACTTCTTCCGTTACTTCTCTTGCATCATATTTAACGATCACACCTTTATCGGGGTGAGCCCCAAAATTAGGGAAGGCATCATTAACTCTTTTTTTGAGGCGGATATTCTGAACATCTGCAATATCAATAGCAAGCAGATCAACATAATTGTCGGCATATAAAATAGTTCCACTCATAGCAATATCAACATTTCCGGGAATAGCGATAAATGCAAGTTTGACCGGAGAAGCAGGATTGGAATTATCAATAACATGCACCCCTTCATCAATTTCATTGACAAGGATCATGGAGCCGAAGAGGTATATTTTTCCCGGATTTATAAGGTCCCTTGCAGGTTCAACAACCGGATCGACTCTTATTTCATCATAGGTTTTGTAAACCGGGTCGAATTTTGTGTAAGTCATCATTCTTGTACAATCATCCTTAACACAGGAATTGAGCAGAAAAATGAGGCAAAGAGCAGAAAACAAGAAATTAGCTTTGTTCATAACAGAGAATTTTGTGTGTTATTATTTTTAGAATAAGGGTGTATTCTTACAATATAAAAGACGGAGGTATGCGTTCAGATTAATAAACGATGAAGAAGCAACAAATGGAAAGAACTAAATAAAATTTAACATTTGATATTATAATAACATCCTGCAGCACATAAAGTGCCAAGAAGTGTTAAAACATATATACAGGCATTATTAAAACTGATAAAGTTATAAAAAAATACCGAGCTGAAATTTTAGACGAAAGATCACATTTTAAATTTACAATCACCTACCTCTTAAAATAAAAAGCCCGAAGCTAAAAGCTACGGGCTGGAAAAGTAATATTGCGAAAGTGGAATTAAGCATCTATAGTTATCTCACTGATACGTTCAGGTTTCTCAGGGTCCATATTATCGTATTGATAGATTCCTTCAATGCCCACCACGATTAAGGTACCGTTTTCGTCGTTGGGAATAACATCATATGCTTTGCGTATATCTCTGTCTTTGAACATCATGTTATCGAGCACAGCATGTTTGTCGGTAACATCAAAAACCTTGAGTCCCTGATTACCATCACAAAGGTATAGAATATTGTTTTTGACACTTAATCCGTGTGGGTTATGCATTTGGACATTTTTGACCAATCGGGGGGCATTTACATCTGAAATATTAACAATATCCAATTGATTGATCGCCCGGTCGCAGGGACCACCACTACGTAGTGTAACATAGGCGAAATCACCTTCAACAACTACCGGGTCACAGGCAACTGCATGTTCGAATTTGCTGAGAAACTGTGGATTTTGCGGATCCGTATTATCATAGATATACATCCCTTCTGTTCCGCCAATAAATAGCTGCCCTTCATGAGGGAAAATAGTTTCGACAGTAAAATCAAGAGGCATTTCCTTAATTTCCTGAGGATTTGAAGCATCGGTGATATCGTAGACGATCATGTTATTACCATCAAGTACATAGAGAGTGTTCCCCACGATAGTAAATCGAGCCATAGAACCACCTACCCCAACAGGATTGCCTCCGGAAGTGGGAGTACCGTTAGAGACAGCCTGAAACTGTGTCCCCCTCATTCCCATAGGTTCTACCCCGTTATTCATTGCAAGAAGTTGTTCCCTCCGTTCTTTTTCAAAATTTTTGAAAGCGTTTTTTACTCTTTTTATTTCACCGGTTTTTGTGTTAAGTGCAACCAGGTCCATATAATTATCAGCATAAAGAATATCACCTTTCATAGCGACATCAATATTACCGGGAATTTTAACAAAGCCTACCTTTTTAGGATCTGCCGGATTCTGATTATAAACCAGATGAATTCCCTTGCCCATTTCATTGATCAAAATCATATCGTCCTTGATATAGATTTTACCTGGGTTATTAAGTTCACGAGCAGATTTCAACTCAACAGCATTTTTACGCATCTCGTCTGCAGTTTTAAAGCTGAGGCTGTCGTTTTCAGTATTATTACAGGAAAATAAGAAGGAACCTGCAATAATAGCTGCTCCCAAAACAAACATTTTTTTCATGATAGAATGAGTTATATAAAAAAGAATAAGAACATTTTTAAATCAAATCATCTGAATGTAAGATGCACTAAGTATAAATTATTAATCTTTAAATATACAATATTAATTAATAAAAAAAGGTATTAGAAGAATTAATAATTTGCTAATTATAATAATAGAAAAACAATTTCTTGCCATCTGTATACAGTCAAAAAACCCGAAAAGAGGCAAAAAAGTTTCTTAGTCAGGTAATTTAATTAAAATATTTACTTTTATTTAAAAGAAATGAAAAACAAGAATCTTTTAATTGTAATTCATTATCTGGTATAAGATTTTATTTTTTTTGAGTACAGTTCGTAGAAAAGAAATGAAAAAACCAATAGATATTCAATAAAGATCAGATAGAAATTCTCCTGAAAAGCTCCGGAATTATAACTGATATAAGATAATCCTATCAGGTAAGACCAAAACAAGGTAAAGCGATAAGTTGTAAACAGGGTGAAAATGACCAATGGCGTAAGGTACCATGGATGAACGGTAGTGGACAGGAAGAAATGAAAAGAATATATAAACAATAAGCTTACAAAGAACGATCGGGAGGAATGACGCACCGATTTTCGGAATGAAAAATATAAAATCACAAAAAAGTCTGTTACAGGTAATAACTTCCGAAGTAAAGTGTGTAAATCCAGTTTTAAAAACTCCTCGACAAAGGATACATTCATAAAATAAGGATGATACGCCCAAAGCTGCCAATAATCAGCAACAAGAATATATCTGAACAGATAATAAATACCTGCATTGAATTCAAAACCCGAAAAATAAAGAGTAAAAGAACTACTGATTTTCATAATCAGGTTCATATCAAGAAAAGGAATAAACAAAAATACAGAGACAAAAAGAACAATGACACAATATTTAACTCCTTTCCGGAACCAAAGCCTCAATAAAATTAATGGCAAAAAAATTAGTGGTAATAGCTTTGAACAAACCGCAAGAGCAAAAACTAATGCAGAGATCAACGCATGGTTTTTTAAATAAAAAAAAAGGGCAAGCAGCACAAAAAATATCATGGGACCTTCAGTATGCAGATTGCCACTTAACTCTATAATTACCAACGGGTTGAAAGCATAAACAAAAGAAAGGTAAACTGGCTTTCCAATTAAACGAAGGATTTCTGCAAGCATAAGAACAGTCCCTGCTTCGAATAAAATCATAATAAGATGCAAAAGGGTTACAGCAGCAAAAACATTATCAGGAAAGAAAAAGGAGGTAAAGGAAAAAATGATTTGATTTACAGGAGGGTAAACAGAATAATAATCCTTTGAATTAAGGTTTTCAAAAAGAGGGTCTAAGGATACATTTTCTACAATAGATTGGCCAATCAGATCCGCAGGTGTAAATGAAAAAGGATTGATACCATGACTAAGCAACCTTCCGTCCCATAAATAGCGCCAAAAATCGTCTGAGAGTTGTGGTAATGCAAAAATAAAAACGAGTCGCAGAAAAATAGCGGCAAGTATATAAACAGAGAATTTATCCTGACAAAATGTACCTTTAAGGTTTTTTATCCAAAAGAAATAAATTCCAAAAACAAGAGAGAATAAGAAGAAGAAGTTGTAAAAATCACTCCGTGGAACGACATAGGCAATAAATACATATGCAACAAAAGACAATATAAAGAGTACCTTTTCCTTTTTCATTGAAACAGGAATGAGAAATCAGTTTTACTGGCAAAATTACTATATAGAAATTTTAGGGGCAAAATACATATCAAAAAAAGCACGGACACAGGCAGAAGAGAGATCATTTTTAGAAGAATTGGTTAAAAAGACAATACCAACATCTTCTTTGGGACAAAGTCCGATTTCAGGTCTGTAGCCCCTGACAAAACCTCCGTGATAAATAATTTTATGGTTATTATAATCAAAAATCCTCCAGCCCATTCCATAGGAAGCCTGTGCAAGTCCCGGAAACCATGTCTGATAATAATCTGAATCATCATTGATAGGAATATGTCTGGTAAAAACCTGATCAAGGACTTCCTGCGGTATAACGTCAGGGTGATGGCCAAGCATAGCATTGAGCCATACAGACATATCAGAAATTGAGGCATTTACACCTGCTGCAGGAGCTACATTATACCAGTTTTTACGAATATTGCCAGCTTTCCATTTCTTTTTACTACGGACGTGTGGCATTCCCTTGTTTTCGGTTTTCATCATAGCTTTATAACCAAGAGAAGCATCATTCATTCCCAATGGCATAAAAATCATAGAGTCCATCAATTCTTCATAGGTTCGTTCTGTTGCCGATTTTGCGACTTCGCTGATAACACTGAACATCGCATTCTGATAAGCAAAAACTTGTGCAGGTTTGGATTCAACTCTGACATTCCGCATTTTTTTGAGTATAGATGGATAAGTTAAGCCCTGATAAATATAAGAGGCTCCCCCATACTTTGTAAGACCGGAAGTCTGACTAAGCGAGTGTCTTATAGTCATCTTATTGGTATTATAGGGTTTACTGAGTTTGAATTTCGGAAGGTGATCGATAATTTTATCATTCCAGCCTATATAACCTTTATCGACAAGCAGACCTGCCAAAACAGAAGCAAACCCTTTAGATACAGAAGCGAGACGAAAAACAGTATGTTCATTAATACTATCGGCAGTGCCGTTCTTTCTGTAACCAAAGGTGTTCATACTAAGAATTTGGCCGTCTTTAACAATAGCATATGCAAGGCCCGGAAGTTGATATTCTTCCATTTTATCTTTAATATAAATTTCATATTGTTCTGCAACCTTTTCTAATCGAAGGCTTTCAGGGTCAGGTTGATTAATCAGTATGGCCGATTTTCCTTTTGCAGCCATTGCCAACTCTTCCGGTGTAGGAACATTATTACAGGAACCAAAAACAAAAAGCACAGTAAAAAACAAAATCCACTCAGAGAATAATTTCACAATTAATTATTTAAAAATCAATAGAATATTTTAAAAAAATACAGTAAAAACAAAAGCCGGATTCTCAAAGAATCAGGAATGTTTATGTTCTTCCTTCTCAATCAGCTCTTTACCACAATAAGGACAAAAAACAAATGCCTGACCAAAATGATTTCTACAATCATTATGATCACCGGAAACAACAGGAGCTTGATATAAAAGGTCTTCGGAATCATGTTTTTTACCAATAACAGTCTGAAACTGAGCTTGTGGCATAATTCCTTTAGGAGTAAAATCATCCACTTCCTCTTCTTTAATCGTTCCATCCTCTAATTTTTCTATAAAAGCAGAACTAAGAATACCTGCGGGCAAAGCTACTAAACCAATTCCTAATAGTGCTATAATACCGGATAAAAATTTACCCAACGGAGTAATTGGAAAAACATCACCGTAACCAACAGTAGTCAAGGTGGCTATTGCCCACCAGAAAGAAGCTAAAATATTAGGAAATAATTTAGGTTGAGCAGTTCCTTCTACATAATACATGATAGTGGCAGATACCATCAGCAGAATAAAGGTTACAAATAAGGTAATCCCCAAATCATACCTTTTTTCCTTAAAAACACCGGCAACTGCCATGATCGAATTATTAAAGGCATTCATTTTAAAAATCCGCAGGAGTCTTGTAATTTTAAGTATTCTTATAAACCTGAAATCGGCTTTACCAAAATGAGAGAGCCCAAGAAAGCTTATGAAATGGAAAAAAATAGGAGAAAGAGCAACCAAATCAATAATCCCGGTTCCCGAAGTAAGAAAACGCCAGGCTGCAGGAGACCATCTGTCTAAATCTTTATATTTATATTCTGCAGTAATAACCCTAAGCAAGTATTCAATGCTGAAAATTGCTAAAGTAACATTTTCAAAAGTGTTGAAATAAAAACCATATAAAACCTTTAAATCTTCATTATGATCAATAAATGATTCAAGAACTATTGTAACAATACTCAATAAGATCAGCGCAGTAATGAACAACTCGAAGGATTGACTACCTAAAGATTGTTCTTCATCGTTGTCAATAAAATGATATATATGTTCTCTAAAGCCCCGTTTAGCGGTCATAAATATAGTGTTGTTATCAAATTGTTCATAAACAAGTTACAAAGCTTGGAATAAAAAACAAAAATAGAGGGCATTATTTTCAATAGATTACAAGATAGGCATATTAAATTAATTAAACATTGATAAAAGTTAAGAAAATGCTACCTATAAATATTGGCTTAAAGTTTGAATAATTAATTAGATGTCAGATATTACAAAAAAGTAACCGGAAAACATCTCTGATAAGATAAAAATTTAAATGAAGGGCAACTGTATTGGTTTTATTTTACTGTTTTTGACAGTCACACTCAAATCGCAATTTGTCCTCGAGGGCATAATAGCAGATGCTTCAGACAGAACCCCCCTTCCCTTCGTAAATATTTCTTTCAATAATGATCCTTTCCTTGGAACATGCAGTGACATTGACGGTAATTTCAGATTTGAACATACAGAAGCAATTCACTCACTTCAATTGAGTTACATTGGTTATAACAGTCAAAAAATAATCTTAGAGAAGGGCATAAAATCAATGTCAGTACTGATGCAAAAAAACAATTTTGCACTGGAAGAAATTGTAGTTATAGCAGGCGAAAATCCAGCTTTCAGGATAATTCGTAAAGCATCAAAGAACAGGAATAGTCATGACCATGAGAGAATAAACGCATGGACTTATGACAGTTATAATAAATTAAGGGTTTTCGATCACTACAATCGTGATGAAAATAGAGACAGCCTTCAGGAGCCTAAAGTAAATTATTATTATTCATTGATGGAAATATCATCAAAAGCTAAATATATAGCGCCTGACTTCAGAGAGGAAAACATCATAGCCTGTAAAGTTGCGGGTTTTAACAATCCCTCCTTTGTAACAGCTTTGGCAGAAATACAACCGTCGGGATTTCACAAAGATAATATATTGATACTGGACAAGGAATTCCTGAATCCAATAAGCTTAGGTAGCACTCTAAAGTATGATTACAGAATTGAGGACACTATCTATCAGGGAATCGATTCGGTATATATTATCAGTTTTCGTCCCAGGAAAGGAAAAAACTTTGATGCGCTCAAAGGTATACTTTATATTAATACAAATGGTTATGCCATACAGAATGTTATTGCTGAACCTGCAGGACGTCAAAAAATGCATCTGAGGATAGAACAACAATACAAGTTGATAAAAGATGACATCTGGTTTCCGGAACAATTAAACTTTGAGATTGAGCTGGCCCCAAGAAAAAAAGATACATTGACAGTACAGGGAAAAAAATACCTGAGTAATATAAATCTGAATCCTGATATTTACACGAAGGATTTCGGAATAAACAAAACAACTATAGATGATGATGCATACAAGAAGGATAGTGTTTTCTGGGTCAATCACAGGGTATATACACTAACTGAAAAAGAAAAAGAAACCTACCGGGTTTTTACCAACATTTCAAAAAAATTGCCTTTGGATTTATTGATAGGAACAATAAATGAAATTGGAGATGAAAGAATTCAACTCGGTCCTGTCTCTATGAATTATACTCAGGTGATGGAGTTTAACCTGCATGAACAATTCAGATTAGGCCTTGGCTTGTATACGAGTTTTAAATATTGTCCGTATATTTCTGTAGGTGGATATTTTGCCCATGGATTTAAGGACAAAAAATGGAAATATGGTGGCAGTATTACAATCCGTCCGGTACTGAACAAAGATATCGGTTTTCAGATAAGTTATATTGATGATATAACAGAACCTGCTGCAATAATTCAAAACACGCATTCCTTGTCCAAAAAAGTTTTACCTGCTCAGAGTTTTGCAAGACGCAACACGCTGAATCAGATGGATAAGACATATGAGATGGAAATTTCAGCATATTTCAGGTCCTTTCGGTATTTAAGAACAAGAATTTCAGGAAACTGGTCCAATAAGATTCCTTTATACAATTATACTTACATAAAATCCAAGGAAAAGCATCAAAGTTTTAAGATAGCAAGAATCGGCATTCAGTTACGTTTTTCCTATAAAGAAGATTTTATACAGGTGGGGTCCTCGAACTTAAAGACAAGGTCTAAATTTCCTGTTTTCTACCTGAGTTATACCAGGGGAATTAAAGGGGTATTGGACGCTAATTTTGAATTCAATAAACTTACAACTGCTATTGAGAGCAATTTTTTTATTAAGGGCTTTGGACGTACTTCGTGGTTTTTACAAGGTGGATGGGCAGAAGGAGACCTGCCCTACCCAATACTATTCAACGGCAGGGGCAGCTTTGACCGTTGGCGGATGTTTCTTGTAAAAAATACCTTTCAGACAATGCGGGCAAATGAGTTTGTTGTAGACAAATTCATTTATCTGTTTCTTGAGCATAATTTTGGTTCCTTACTTTTGAACATTGGAAAATTCAAACCTCAGGTAAAAATATATCAGGCAATTGGTTTCGGATGGCTTGACAACCCTGAGGAACATCAGCAAATTATTACAGAGGATTTGAGCAAGGGATATTTTGAAAGTGGAATCATGTTCTCTGATTTGTTAAGACTGGATGTATTGAATTTCGGATATTTCGGGCTAGGTGCCGGTGTATTTGTTCGCTACGGCCCTTATTATTTACCCTCAGACACCATCGACAATTTTGCTTTTAAAATTGATATGACTTTTTCATTTTAATAAAAAAATATTAATAAATAATACATTATGTACAAATCCCTATTTTTTATTCTATTTATTATGCAAATCTGTTCCTGTGGAACAAATGTAGTAAGAATGACCGTAACAGAACCTGCACCTTTGACCCTCCCGACAGATATATCCTCCGTTGGAATTATTAACCGTAGTGTAGCTTCTGATGAAAACAAGGTATTAAATAAAATGGATGAAATTTTATCGATTGAAGGGAACAAACTTGACTCTTTTGGCTCAATAAGTTGCATGAAGGGGGTTTTTGATGAATTGATTCAAAATAACAGATTTGAATATATAAAAATCATTGATAGTGTAGACCTGAGGAGTCCTGTATTAGTTGGACTTCCTTCCCTGCTTGACTGGGATACCGTTGATGAAATATGCAGAAATCAAAACGTTGATATTTTATTCGTTCTCGAACAATATGATACAGATACAAAAATAAGTTATAAAATAAATCAGATAACAATACAGACTGCTATTGGTCTGAACATTCCTGGTATAGAACATGAGGCTACTGTTTCAACTGTCATCTCAAGTACTTGGCGGATTTATGATCCGCTGACAAAAAATATATACGATGAGTTTCCCGGATCAAGAAGATTTATATCTACCGGCAAAGGCATCAACCCTGCAAAGGCAATTCAGGCAATCAGCAGCAGGAAAGACCTTTTAAAACAAAACAGCAACAGAATGGGGCATATCTATGCAAGCCGACTTCTTCCCTACCGAAGGAGAGTCAGCAGGGATTATTTTGTAAATGGCAGTTCAGGGCTCAGGACGGGGAAACGAAAAGCGCAAACAGGGAATTGGGATGGTGCTGCAGAAAAATGGCTGGAAGCTACAAAAAGTGCAAAAAGAAAAGTGGCAGGAAGAGGTTGTTACAATATGGCTATCAGCAATGAAATCAACGGGGACACGGATAAGGCAATAGAATGGGCTCAAAAGTCCTATGAAGATTATAATAACAAACTTGCTCTGGATTATGTCAGGATACTAAGAAAAAGAAAGGCAAGAATAAAATTATTGCAAGTTCAGAGAGGAAAATAAAATTAATTCATCAATACAAGAATTTCATAAAATGGCCTGGATAAAGGTAATAGAATATAAAGATGCAGCAGGAAAGCTAAAAAAGATGTATGACAGGACAAAAGGCCCTGAGGACAACATTGATAATGTTCTGATGATACATAGTTTACGTCCCCACACCTTGAAGGGGCACATGGAACTGTACAAAAATGTTCTTCATAATTCAAACAACACACTACCTAAATGGTACCTGGAATCAATCGGTGTATATGTTAGTTATCTGAATGGATGTGCCTATTGTTACAAGCATCATTTTGCCGGTCTGAAACGATTGCTGAATGATGATAAAAGAGCAGAAAAAATCCTGAAATCTGTAAAAAAAGATAAAATGAGTGAATGTTTTGAAAAAGATTATCTTGAGGGCCTTAATTATGCTAAAAAATTGACAATTGAACTGCATAAAATTAATAAAGAAGATATAGAGAGATTGCGTCAACAGCAATTTTCAGATGGAGAAATTCTGGAAATCAATCAGGTAGTATCTTATTTTAACTATGTAAACCGCAGTGTGTTGGGACTGGGAGTAGATACAGAAGGAGATATATTGGGCTTATCGCCAAACGATGAGGAGAATGAAACCAATTGGGGACATAAATAATTAATATTGCCGTGTAAAAAAACACGGCAATATTAATTTTTGATGAATTAATTGTGAGCAGAACTTGCTTTATTTTTAAAGCTACTGTAATCAGAAGGGTTAGAAATAAGCACTTCATAATAAGTACCATTTGGTGTTTTTACTCTTCTGTCCTTCGGCTTGAGTGAAGATATAGCATTATTATACAGCGGATTGGAAGATACAGTTTTAAGAAAGCCATTCTGATAAGAGAAATAATACCAATCCCCGTTAGCTGAGGCGAAATAAAAAGTCAATGCATCTCCCCTTGCAGGATCGTTTAATATTTCGAGATGTCCTTTAACTACCTGACCAATATGTTTACCCCCGACAGATGAGAGCTGAAGTCGGCGCCCTTTAGTAATAAAAGATTGGGTTTTAGGACTCCATAAAAATTTATTATTGATAAAAAAGAAAGTATATTTGAATCCGTTCGGGAGTTGTAACCTTTCATCGTCCTTCACTTTTTTCCACATTTTATCAAATTTCCTTTCATCAGGTACATAGTTTTTCATATGCTGAAACAACTTATCATTTTTAATACTTGCATAAAGGACTTTATCAGCCAATTCAGGATTAGATAACAAATCGGTAACTATAACATCTTTAAGTGCCTGAGGTACATAAAAATCTAGATTCATAGAAGTCTCAAAAAGGTATTCAGATTCCGTATCAAGAAAGAAGCTGAAATCCCCGACTACATCTACTAATACAGGAGGAGAAGTGACAGAATTAAAACCCTTATTAAAATCAAACCTGCCAGAAGCAGTAACTTTCAGGTTTTTTTCAGAAACAGTAAACAACTTTCCTGCATCACCGTCATTGAGAACTCTTGAAGAATCACCAAAGGAATAAATTTCTTTCCTGTTATCAAACTTAAGGACACCTGTTGCCGAGAAAATACTACGGTCTGAAGGGTTTCTTTTAGGGGATAGTACAGTAGGATATAAAACCATCGTATCGAGGTCAAGAAATAATCCTACATACATTACCTGTCCTTCAGGGTTTTTAGGGTTATCGTATTCAATAGACACATCTTTTTTATCAACTTCTGAATTAATGGCAAACCATTCCTGCGTGGGAATAGCGGCAGAGGAAATTTTAGCATAGCCTTTAAAGTTCAGCAGCTTTGAACTGGCAATGAGGTTTACATTCCCTTTGAACCTTGTACGTTTGTCTAGAAAGAAGTTTGCAGAATCGCTGACAGCACCGGAACCGACAGTAATAAAACTTCCTGGCGAAGACTGTGAAACGGTTACATTATCAAACAGAATTTCCTGCTCTTTAAAACCTTCAACATTAAATTCGAGAAAACCATCAGCAATATATTCTCTACGGCTCAAGACATTAATAGTTGCCCTTTGTATAACGTGATTTTGGTTCAGGGTATCGGCCACAACTCTAGAATCAAGTAAGGTATGCATTTTAGATCCACCTTCTATTTCAACATGTTTATCTTTAGGATAAATAAAGGCATCTGCTACCCTGATAAATTCTACTCCATCAATTTTCAGCAGGCTGGTATTGAGGTCAAAATCCGCAATTTCACCTTTAAAAATCAGAGAATCCTGCGACTGTTCAGTAGCGAGGAAGAAGCCCGACTTTCCATCCTGAGCCTCCATAATAATATGATTGGTCGCCATATCCCAATGAAATTTATTCAGGGTGGTTTCATAACTGTTATAAGGTAAATCTGTAGCTAAATCCTGTTCCAACGAGATAAAATCACCCGTTTGTTTTTCAAAATCCACTACAGCTTCTACGTTTTCATTGTCAAAGGCGAATTTAAGTTCTCCATAGGTTTTAAGCATCAAAGATGTTGATTTAGAAGCAATAGACAAAGAGCCAAAATCGAAATCCCCGCCAGGGTTTGATTTCATTGTAGCACCATGCCAATCAAAAGTTCCTCTGCCTTTAAGTCCTCTGGGCGTAAGTGTAATAGAACCATCACTGAGATTAAAATCAGTAGAATCGAAGAACTGAAAAGGGATACCATCCACATCTATAGATTCAACATACATACTATCGCTATAAGGGGTCCATTCAATCTTAACCTGTTGACCTTTTACATCAGGAAACGCTACGCCATCTCTTTCGGAACCAACAAGAAGGAAACTATCTACATTATCTGCTTTAAAATAATCAGGTATAAATTCAATATATTCTGATTCGATGGTAGCCCCCAGATAATTTAGTGTTCCATTGCCAAGAAAACCTTCATTACTGACACCGACGATACCTTTAAAGACCCCTTTTCCCTTTTTATCATCTCTAATGTACACAGGGTTAGGATCATTGCCCCTTGTTTCGGTTTCAAAACCAAGGGAAAGATCATGATACATTACACTGAGTTTTTCAGTTATCGGTTCAAAAATATCGGCAGCATAGAGTTTACCATCAAAGACAAGTTGTTCAGGCTCCAGTTCATCCATTCCATCGAGCATAAAAGGCTCCAGTTCATAATAGAATGATTCTCTTGGGTATACATCCCCGAGGCGGTTATTTCTATCATAATAGACTCGGGAATTGGTAGTTAATTCGAAGGAAGGATAAATGGGGTCGCTGATCATTCTACCCGATTTATTTGAAGGAACATCAATAAGAAGCAATCCTGTTCCTCCTTCAATAACAGAGTTTATGGGTTCTTTATCATAAGATAGCTCCTGAGTCTGTTTATTTATGGCCCTTTCTTTTTTAGGACGTCCAGCCATGAGTCCGGCATTTTCATCGTATCGTTCTCTTTTAAAGATAAAAATATCCATAAAATTAATACTGTCGAGCTCAACATGAAAGATTTCATAAATGAAATGAAAATTCATTCCGGTAAAGTTGCAAAAGCCTCCCGTCATAACACCATTAAAGTCCATATCACGACCTTTTTTCATTTCTACAAGGCCTTCAAATGGTTTTGCAACCACCTGCTGTGAATCACTAAGGATAAATTCCTGTACTCCATATGTTTCAATTACCCCCTTTTTCATATCAAAGACAGCATTGGCTGCTTTTTTATTATTATGGGAGGGGACAGATTTAATTCGGATTTTATCAAAATCGTGGTCTCTTTGTTTCCTGTTAACGGAAGCAGCATAATGAAAGAGTTTGTCCCGTAGAGTAATCGTTCCGTTTTCATCATTATAAACCAGGAAACCATCTTTTACCATCTCCAGGAACAAAGGCAAGGAACTTCTCTTGTCAAAAGTTGAGCGTGGCACCACGGTAAGTAAATCGTAGACATTCATTATACCAAACTTAAAAGTTCTGGGATATCCTTTTACAAAATCCCTGTAATCCTGATCTCTAGTTATTTCTTTAAAAATGGGATTCTTTTTAGCTTTTTCAACTTCTTCAGCAGTCAGTATCGTAATTTTTTCCATTCTGGGGTCAAGCAGTGCAGCCAATTCATCAGCGTCAATAATTCTTGGTCCCGTTTCGATCATATCTATTGGTTCAGGTTCTTCTTCCATTTCTTCAGAGGGAGGCCATTCGCCAATTTCTTTCAAAAAAGCAGTATCAAGGGGAACATCTTCTTCGCTATCATCAAATAGTCGATTACCAAATCCATCACAAAAATCTGGTTGCATTTCACAAAACTCTTCATCAGTAAGTGCCTCTTCCCAGGATTCTTCAAATTCCTCTTTCTCACCTGATCCTTCAGACTCCTCAAGTTTGATAGAATAAACGGCAAATTTAATTATTGGATTTATGGAACTGATATTCTGATATTTTTCAAATAATCTCTGGTCAAAATGATTCTTTGAAGCCATTTCAAGATTCTGAACATTATCACCAAGTATTAAATTATCAGTATCAATAAACCATTTCATAGCAGTAACTTTCAGGTCCATTTCCTGTAGAGAATTGGTAAAAGCAACCCTTGAAGTTCGGGTTTCACCACGCGTAAGTTCAACATACCTGTTGGTAATATTATAAAGAAAATGAATACTTGGGTGGAAAATAGAATCGACTGTAGCATCATCATTATAAATGTAGAGGACTACTTCAGAATCCTTAGAAATAACCTTTTCCCCTTTAAGAATATCAAAACTACTGGATTTTGCTTTGATAACAACTTCTCCTTTAGAGTTTTTGACGGTTATAACAGACAATCCTTTTTTATCTCCGTGGCCCTGTACAGATGAACCTGACATGGCAAAACCTCCAATATAATTAACCCCTTCACCAATATCATCCATTTTAATATTTCTGTATTTGGATTCAAATTTGGGATAACGTAATTTTTTACTGTTGCGTTTGGTGGCAACATCTCTTAGCGTACCGACAATTGGTTTTTTAAAAATTGAATTATAATGCAAAACAGCATCATAAGAACTATAAGAGGTAGACCGGGTAGAGATAGTATATTTCTTTAGCATAGCATAGGCATCTGATGCACCTTCAGAGGTCCAGTTCACTCGTCCTTCAATACCTTTAAATTTTTGTTCAAGTGGATAATAAATCCCTCTGACATCCTGAATTTCCAGTGAATCACTTTTGTAGAAACAAATTAAATTAGTTTTTTCATATTTGATAGATAATACGCCGTCCTCATATTTCATATCAAAAACCCTGCTTTCAGATTTCCACTTGTGGCTACCTTTGGAAATATCATACAAATTTCCTGTTTTCCAAAATGAACGGAAAAACTTCAGGATATTTTCAAAATCTGCAGATTTACCTGCAGGTTGATCTTTTAGTAATTTTATTGCTAATGAAATAAATTTATCAAAATGTTGGGAAGAAAGACCGCTATCATCGGAAAAAGAATTAATAATTACAATGAGGTGTCTGAAAAAGTTAAAACGTTTCATATTATGGGCAATCATCTCATTTCCCAGATCAGCAAATCCCTGATAATGTTCTGAAGTCCATTTATTTGACTTTTGCTTTTGTTTCCATTCTTCCATTATCTCTACACATTCATTGCGTTTTGTTTTTAGCATTATTTCCTCCATATATTTATAACATTCTGAAGGAGATGTAGGTATTAGATCGAGGGGTTCCTCCTCCTGACAAAATACAGACGTAGAAAGAAAAAGAATAGCAGTCAGTGAAATAAATTGTAAAAATTTCATAATTCTATAATTCTAAAATAGGGTCAGTTTATACAAAATAAGTAAAACAAAAAATAACTGTTTCGTTAAAGAATACAGGATATTCTTACCTTTAAAACGAAAATAAAAAAAAAGAGGTGGGTAATTTAACTTAATGAAAACAATAAACACCTCCACTTATCTTTTTGCATTTTTGTGTTGAGTGATAATCCGTATTTTGCGGCAACCTCAACAACCAATTCAATATCGTGATCAAGAAAACCTGAAGTAAGCAAGAATCCACCCTTATTTAAACGCAAAGCCATATCCTTCATTGTATTCAAAATAACATTTCTATTAATATTTGCTAAAACAAAATCATACTTTTTAACAGGAAGGGCATTGATTTCACCCATAAAAACTTCTATTGATTCTTCAGAATTGTTGATTCCGATATTCTCGACAGTATTTTCATATGCCCATTTATCGATATCAACAGCATCGAGGCCCACAGCACCAAGTTTATGAGCAAGAATTGCTAAAACTCCTGTTCCGCAGCCATAATCAAAAACGGATTTACCTTCAAAATTCAATTTTTCCATCTGTTTCATCATCATGAAGGTAGTTGCATGATGTCCGGTCCCAAAAGACATTTTTGGGGTAACCACAATTTCGTGTTTCACATGGACAACCGGGCGGTGAAAAGTGGCCCTTACTGCACAGAAATCATCTACAAGAACAGGTTCATAATCAGATTCCCATTTCTTATTCCAATTCTGATCCTCAATAGATTGTGTATCAATTTGCAGGCCATATTCAACAATCAGTTCTTCAAGCCTTGTTTTCAATGGCAGAGAATACAGGTTTTCAGCAATGTAGGCTACAAGGGCTCCCTCTACTTCCTGAAAACCATTAAACTCAAAATCAGAGAGATGTGCCACTACAATATCTTTGTTAAGCGCTTCTGTCGTTTTAATTGTCAGTTTAAAATAATTCATATTAATAAAATCATAAAATTTAAATATCCAATGTAATTTTTCACTAAAAGTACTAAAACAAAGACAATTGTGCATCATCAATGCGTTTAGTTTTTTTTATAAAACGCAGATTGCTTTTTATTTCCAATTGTTCAATAAGATATATACAGATTTCTGGGGATAGAATATTATCAGGTTGATGCGAAAAGAAATAAATTTCTCTGAGCCCTTCGGTCATCCATTGAACCAATAAATCGAGCCAACTATCTATCCTGAGGTAGTCGGTAGGATGTAAGGAATTTCCAACAAACCGGATCATAGCACAATGAGATGAAAGTCCAAGGTGCAAAACATCCCGGCGACCTGCTACATCCGTAATCACAGTTCCTGCATTATGTTCAGCTAGCAAATCCAGTAAAAGCAACAAATTATTATCATTATTGAACCAATCAGCGTTCCTTACCTCAACAGACAAAGGGACATCTTTTATCGGGAATTTTTTGAGAAAAGAATCGAGTACAGCTATTTTTTCAGGGCCGAAAAAGGGGGGCAATTGCATAAAAGACTGACCCAGTTTTTCGTTCAGCCTCCTTACAGAATTACAGAATTCGTCAATTTTAGAACCAAAAACTGACAAATCATTGCTGTGGCTTATTGACTGAGGTATTTTAGGAGAGAATTTAAAATTATCATCGGATACTCTGTACCATTTATCAATTGTATTTTTTTCAGGAATTCTGTAATGAGTAGTATTGAGTTCTATTGTTGAAAATTGACGTGAATAGTAGTACAGAAAATCTTTGGCTTTTATTTTTGAAGGGTAGAAAGTTCCTGCCCAGTTTTTCATTGCCCACCCGGTACATCCAAAATAAAATTGGATGAGAGAAGGTTCTTCAGGAAGACTACCTAGCGTTTTGGTAGTAAATGCAGGTATATTTCCAAGTTTAAAATCAACCTTGCTGATATCTTTAAGTTTTCCAAAATCCATTGCAAATTAATTAAAAAGATCAGTAAAAATTTTAAAAAACAGGCTACTTATATAAAATTAATAATAAAAAATGTAATCAGTAGCTAAATGAGAAAATAAGAGTTTAATGGAACATTACCTTCAGTACCTGCTGAGCCATTTTACCCTGTGGTGTATAATCTCTTTTGCTGCTTCCTTCTCCACTGCTGCTACTAATATCCGGATACCATTTCCAAAGAAAACCTCCTGCCCACCATTGCTGTTCAGAAAAAGTTTCAAGAAGTGCCTGAACAGCATTTGCCTGTGCTTTTTGATTAATAGCTGAACTTTCCCGTTTTTTTTCCAATTCCCAGGTTTTAAAAGCACAGGCATCAAGGCTAAGGTATCCGTATTCGGTAAAAAGGACCGGCTTTTTCCATTCTGAAGAAAAGGCTTTTAATTTTTTTACAATAGGTTTCCAGGCCTTTTTAAGATTACATACTGAAGGTGTTTTATCGGGCAACAAAGGGAAATAGGCATCGGTTCCTATAAAATCCAGTTTATCCCAAAATTCAACCAATTCATAAGCATCCCAATTTGATGCATAAGTTAGTTTGCCATGATAAATGCCCCTGATTTTAATAATAAGCTCTTCCCAGAATTCCGGTTTTTTCTGAGTGGAATGTCTGATCTCTGTACCTATGCAGAAGATATCTACATTCATAGAATCGGCGATCTTTGCCCAATTAAGGATAAATTCAGAATAGGAATCATGAAAGGCATTCCATTCTTCGTCTGACTCGAAATCCAAATCGCCAATCCATTGATTATGTGTCCACAACTGAGGTTTCAGCATCACTTTTATACCTTTTTCATCAGCGTTCCTGATAGTCTGACACACTCCTTCAGGCCTTTCTCCCCACCACCCTCCTGAAGAAAAAGAAAGGATAGCCGGTTTGTTTTTATTGAAATAAGAATACGGAAGTACAGCAATAAAATCTGCCCCCAAAACTTCTATAGGAATCATAGGATCTGCAGAAAAAGGATGTGGTGGTGCAACAAACGAAAGTCCTTTTATTTTATTTTTCAGCATTCCGGACTTTACAGGTACAGTACAATCGTAATCAGAATTATTATTTTTTTCTTTATCCTCAGCAGAAGAAAATGAACCGACTACCGACAGCATTGTAATGACTATCAAAAACATCATAATAAAAAACAGATATCTCATCTCAGGAAAATAAATTTTAAAGATTTAATTTTTGGTTATTCTAAATCGATTAATTATCGAAAAGATAACTAGATTTATAAAAATATAGAAATGAATATCATTAAATAATAAAAATAGAATGCTGATAATAGCGTTTATGGTACTTACCGTATTTATCGGTAGTCTGATCAATTCAACCTTTGGGTTCGGTTTTTCTTTATTTTGTATGTCAGTTCTGAGTTTAAGTTTTACTCTTGAAATAACAGGCCCCTTAATTCCTGTTTTATTCATTGGAGGCTCAACTATTATACTTATCAACGATTACAAAAAAATTAAATTCAGGTCCATATCAATATTGGCTCTCTCAAGCTTTATGATCGTTCCAATAGGCGTCTACCTGAGTAAATATGGAGATGAGAGATTGATAAAAACGCTTTTGGGAACTTTTATAGTTTTATTTTCTATTTACAGTATAACTTCACCTAAATTGCCTGCGCTGAAAAATGACAAAACAGGTCCTTTGTTTGGTATCTTGTCAGGATTGTTTGGTGGTGCCTGTAATATAGCCGGGCCACCTGCTGTCATTTACGCGACGCTCAGAGGATGGAAACCTTCAGAATCCAGGGTTACATTACAAGCTTTTTTCTGGTTTATTAACCTAATTATTGTATCCTCTCATTTATATGTCGGTTCCTATAAAGAAGCAATTCTTTTCAAATATTTCATCTGTTCTTTTCCCGCTATGCTTATAGCTGTACCCATTGGAAAAAAAATAAACAGTTTATTTGAAAATCCTTCAGAATTCAATAAATATGTCTATATTCTGATGCTTTTATCAGGCCTTTTACTGATATTCAAAGCTAACGGATACCTATAAGATGAAAAAAATTTACTTCACAGTTACAAATGACCTCACCTACGATCAGCGTATGATTCGTATCTGTACAAGTGTTTCAAATGGTGGATATGACGTTACCTTGATAGGCAGAAGTAGAAAAAACAGTAGAGAAATACAAACTCAGGTGTTTAAACAAAAAAGGTTAAATTGCTTTTTTGACAAAGGAAAGTTTTTTTACCTGGAATACAATATTCGTTTATTTTTCTTTCTTCTTTTCAGACGATATGATGCCGTTTGCAGTATAGACCTTGATAGTATTCTTGCCGGTTATTATGCATCTAAATTAAAACGAAAAATATGTATTTATGATGCACACGAATTTTTTACAGAAGTGCCGGAGGTAGTGGAACGACCGGCAATAAAAAAAGTATGGGAAATTGCTGGAAATTTGACAGTACCAAAACTGACCTATTGCTATACTGTTTGCGATAGTCTCAGAAATGTTTTTAAGGCAAAATACGGTGTTGATTTTTCTGTTATAAGAAACGTTCCATTCAAACAACCGGATAATGAGGAACTTATAAAATTTGAACCTCCCTATATACTTTTATATCAGGGTGTATTGAACGACGGCAGAGGACTTGAGGAAATGATTGAAGCAATTAATTTATTAAATGATGTGGAATTGTGGATGGCCGGAGAAGGCGATCGTTCTGAGGAATTACGAACATTGACCAATAAGTTAAATCTTCAGGACAGGGTTAAGTTTCTTGGGTATGTTAAGCCGGATGAGTTAAAGGAACTGACAAAAAAAGCACATATCGGTGTCAATTTATTGCAGAACAAGGGACTGAATTACTACTATTCCCTGGCCAATAAATTTTTTGATTACATTCAAGCTCAGAAACCTTCTCTGAATATGAATTTTCCGGAATATTCCCATATAATAAAAGAACACGAGGTGGGCATATTGTTGAATAATTTAGAAAAAGAAACAATATCGGAAGCAATAAAAAATCTTACAAAATCGCATGATTATTATCAAAAACTACAGCAAAATTGTTTGATTGCGGCAAAGGAATTTGTCTGGGAAAAAGAAGAAATTAAGCTACTTGAATTTTACCGGCAGGTCTTCGAGAAATAAAATGAGTACACTATTAAACCATTGAAAGAATCCTGAGTCTATCTTACATTCCTTATTTTTAAATTATTACCTTGAAACACTTACTACTTACGATTGTATTTTTTCTACTGAATTCAAATTTGTATGCTCAACCGGTATTAAAGCCATCGATCGGTATAGCTTCCCTGCCTTCTGATTCTGATACTATCTGCAGCTTCACACCTTATCTGGGAGATTTTGACACATCAGGGTATAACATCGGTGATACTATCCCCGATTTTACCTTATATACCCTGTCAGGTACTCCTGTAAATATTCAAACAGTACTTGGTCAGGGCAAGCCCGTCTTACTGATCAGCGGTAGCCTTACCTGCCCTGTATTCAGAGAAAAATTACCTGATATTAACAACATGTATAATCTGTATGCCGGGCAGTTGGAGATATTCATCATCTATGGCATGGAAGCACATCCCACCGACCCGAGCCCCTATAGTGGTGCCGTATGGATTACAAATAAAAACCAACAGGAAGGCATTTTATATCCTCAACCTATTACCTATGGGGAGCGAAAAGCCTTAGCGGATACCTTGCATACTCTAGGTAGTATCAGCCCTGATATATTAATAGACGGTGCCTGTAATGAATGGTTGATGAATTTTGGGCCTGCACCTAATAATGCCTACCTTATTGATACCACAGGAATAATTTACGAAAAACAGGGGTGGTACCACAAAATTCCGGATGATATGTACTGTGAAATTGATAGTTTGATTGGTACAAACAGTGGAATGTGTAATGCAGCTGGAAATAACGGGACTTTCAGTTTCGCTTACCCGGGAGATACTATTGATTATGGCACTACCGGAGATGTTTTGGCAGTGCACGCCACCCTATCAAACAACTCTTCTACTGACAATGTAGTTATAGATATTATCCGATGGCAGGTCAATGTACCTATAGGATGGACAACTGCAATGTGCCTTGATGTTTGTCTGCCTCCGCATGTTGACACTACACAGCTTACAATTATTCCGGGTGCGACACAGGATTTTACTTTTTACTTTTATACTGACCCTATACAAAATGGAATAGGTCATGCTTACATAGGCTTTAAAAATACCAATATTCCACAAAATAAATTTTTTAGGAAATTCTGGGGAGAAACTAGTAAAGTAACTTCTTCAGATAAAACAGATATTGATCATGAATCAATTAATTTTTATCCTAATCCATCTGAAGGAATTTTCTTCTTACATTGTAGCAACTCATTTGAAGGATCTATTATAGTCTTGAATACAAATGGGGAAATTGTGAAAGATTCAGGTTATACAAGTTGGTCTGAAGGTTCTGAACTGAACCTTACAGGATTACCTGCCGCCCTCTATATTATTCAGATAAAAAAAGATAATGAGCTAATTAATAGAAAAATACTGCTTCGATAGAAGATAACACCAATTTCTTTGTGTTATTTTATCAGTTTACTTTACCTGATGATGAAACTACCGGTAATTTTACTTTTATCATTAGTAACCTGAACAACGTAAAGCCCGGCCTTAAAATTTTTTAATGGAATTTCAATCTCATTATTTCCTGATTTAAACAAAAAAGGACGATCAATTTGCAAGGCTCCGATTACATTATAAACTTTAATTCTTCCTTCTCCATATTGTAAACAACTGAAAGATATTGAACAATTATCTTTTGCTGGGTTTGGATGAACTAAAAGGTTATTGAAAGTAGTTGAAATCTCTTCCATAGCAGTATTTGCTGAAACAGTAACAACATTATTGGTTTTATCACTATGAAATCCTGCAGGATCAATGGCAGAAACTGATACTTCACCTTGTGTAGCAGTAGTATAGAACTGAACATCCACCGTGGAGGCATTCAATACAGGTGACACAATTAGACCTCCATTTATCTCCCAACAGTAAGTATGATCTGACTGAGGGTTCAGCACAGAATAAGAATAATTGGTGGCTGAAACAACATTGGATGGCCCTGTAAATGAAGGCAGGTCAGGCTTCATGATCTTATAGAAAAAATCAGCGGTTTTCTGTATAATATCCGGCCAGTAGGCATTGGGCCCGGAAAGGGTCCAGTTTCCGTTGACTACCCCCCAGTATTCATGGTTTTCTCCCTGTGCATAATAAGCCTCATGTAAAATAGAATCTGCTGTAAGAACAGAATCCATCATATATGTGCCGCAGGTAACCGGTGCAACAAGAATTACACTGGAAAAGGGTTTGTTACATTTATTATCGACAACCAAATCGCCGGTACCATGAAACATAATAGCAGGTGCATGATTCCCGGAAGCATTTATCCAGGACAAATCGGCAATTGCTCCCCAATAAGCAGCAATTCCCTGTGGAATGGAATCAACATCGTCCGCAAGAACTGAAGCGCCTGAAAAAGGATTAAAACCCGAGAGTTCCACAACAGGACGACTATGCAATGCGCCCAGGTCTTTTTTCAGCAGAGGGACCAATTCATAACTTTCTGACATCCTTTCAGTATAATCCACAAAGGTACTATGCAAGGCACAAAAGGCGCCTGCAGAAGATCCTGCTGTAAAAACCCTGTCCGGATCAACACCGAACCAGTTTGAATTTTTGCGAAAAAACCTGACTGCAGCACTCATATCCTGTGCACCGCGCCACATTGCCCTTTTTATACTTGAAGTACTCAAAACATTAAATCCAAGCCTGTATTCAATAACCGCTGTTACGTAACCCCAATGTGCCAATGTATCAGCAAGGGCCTGTACATCATCATTGTCCTTTGTTCCAACCAACAGAGTTCCTCCCATAAAGGCAACATTAATAAATCCACCTCCATGTCCAATAATAATCACGGGTCTGTTACTCACCGTATCGGTAACAGGTGGCATAAAAACATCCATAACCAAATCTTTGTTAAAAGTAGTTTCAGTAGTGAGTGATGCTGCAATCAATGAGGGCGCATCCTTTGAGTAAACAACATCCTGAAAAACCTGAATACTACTAAAGTAGCGGGTCTTGTAGCGGTCATTGCATTGCCCAAAAACAGTTAAGTGAATAATAAATACAGAAAACAAAAGGAATATAAATCTGATCATAATTATGTATTTAACGGTGGTTAACCTGCAATTATAATAATTTATATTAATATTTACAATCTATAAATCAATTTCCTTTTAAAGTTTTTGAAAAGATTAAAAAAACAATTACTTTAGAATCAGTCAAGTGCAGAAGTAATTGATATCTTTTCTTAAAACTACCCTATGATTTTAGCGATTTTGTTCATTTTTACAATTTCAATCCTTCCACTAAACGCACAGACAACCGAATCTGACGAAACAGAACACAGCCTGCATCTCATAAAATTTACAGATAAATCTGGAAGCCCTTTCAGTATTTACAGACCTCAGGATTTCTTAACAGCTAAGGCATTGGAACGACGGGAAATTCAGGGCATTATGATCGATGATTATGACCTGCCGGTGAACCCGGATTATAAAGAAAAAATTATGGAGGAGGGAGTACTTATTCAAGGGCAATCAAAATGGCTGAATGCCCTCTCCATTCACTGCGAAAGTAAAAAGATATTAGACAAGATCCGTCTTCTACCCTTTGTAAAATCGGTCTGTCCGCTGGGAAAATTCCGAAAGATTAAAAAAGGAAAAATGTATAGCCGCCGACCGGAAATAGACAGTTCTAAACACCAGAAAAGTTATTATGGCCTGGCCAAAAATCAGATAGAAATGTTGGGAGGAATTCACCTTCATCAAATGGGATTCACCGGCAGGGGGGTACACCTGGCAATAGTGGACGGTGGCTTCAATAATGCCTACAGAATGTCTGTTTTTGATAGTTTATATCTTGAAAACAGGCTATTGGGCACACATGATTTTGTTGATGGGGACGATTATGTATATCAAAGCAGTACACATGGTACATCTGTCTTGTCTACCATGGCATCAAAACGCCCTAACCTGATAGTGGGCACGGCACCTGATGCATTTTATTATTTATTTAAAACGGAAGATGTCAGAGGAGAATATAAAGCAGAGGAGTTCAACTGGATAACGGCAATGGAATATGCTGACAGCATCGGGGTGGATGTAGTGAACTCTTCTATGGGATACAATCATTTCAGGGATACTTCTATGTCTTATTCCTATAAAGATATGGACGGCAAAACCGCTATGATTACCCGGGGTGCAAATTTTGCAGTGTCGAGGGGCTTGCTGATTGTAAATGCCGCTGGAAATGACGGACACAAAAAATGGCATTACCTTTTTGCCCCTGCCGATGCAGCGGGTATTTTTACCGTTGCTGCAGTGGACGAAAATAAAAAAAGAACTAATTTTAGTTCCTGGGGGCCAACTGCCGATGGAAGGATAAAACCTGATATTGCGGCTCAGGGAGGAAAAACTGCTTATGCCACTATGACAAAATATGATGTTGGTTATGGAGACGGAACCTCTTATGCCTGTCCGGTTATGACAGGAATGGTTGCTTCCCTGAAACAGGCATTCCCCATGAAAAGCAACATAGAAATTTTAAATGCTATCCGACAAAGCGGACATCAATCCATAAAGCCTGATTCTTCCTTAGGATATGGAATTCCCGATTTTCTGAAAGCCTGGTTTACCTTAAAGGAAAGCTATATTTACATTAGCAAAGAAGGGGTTTTAAATAAAAAGCTAAATATAAAAAATCAGGACATTGAGATTTTTATTACTACTGAAGTAACTGATTCTTTGATGATAAAGATTTTTAATACAAAAGGAGAACAGGTAGCTGAACAAAGCACTACTTTAGAAGTAGGAATAATCAATAAAATAATACTTCAAAAATCTGAAAAATTCCTGAACAGTTGTAACATAATACAATTAATAAAAGGTAAACAAAAGTATTGGATAACACTTATCAGATAAAATATTATATCAGGGAACATTCCTGAAATCTTAAAATTTTTCAAATTATCATCTCACATCATTTTTTTGTTTTAATAATTGTTACTTTTGATGCTTGACAAAAAATATCATCGGAATTGCAGACAAAAGTCTGAAAAAATAATTAATGAAATATTCTCTACTTATACTGACATCGATAGTTTCCATTCATCTGAATGCACAAAAAAATGACTATAATCATCATGGACACAGCCTGCATTGCATAGAATTCACCGATAAGAAGAACAGCCCTTTCAGTGTTTTCAGACCCCAGGAATTTCTATCTGCCCGTGCTCTGGAAAGGCGTGAATTACAAGGTATTGAGATTGATGAAAACGATCTCCCTGTTTCCCCCGACTACACAGAACAAATAGTAGCCTTAGGTGCTCCCGTTCATGCAAAGTCAAAATGGTTAAATTCCCTGGCGGTACATACAAAAGACACGCTCTTACTTAAAAAAATAGCTGAACTACCCTTTGTAAAAGCGGTGTATCCTTTGGGAAAATTTCGTAAAGCAGAAAAGCCAAAAATGAACAAGAAACGTCCTAAGGTTGACCCTTCCAAGCACGAGAAGGACTATTATGGACAGGCCGATAATCAGATAAAAATGTTGGGTGGCGATGTTTTACACAGCTATGGGTATACAGGTAAAGGTGTACATGTTGCCGTGTTGGACGGTGGCTTTCTGAACGTATACAGAATGCCGGTTTTTGACTCTATGTTTAATGAAAACAGATTACTGGGCACGCATGATTTTGTTCAGGGCGACCGTTTTGTCTACGAAAGCAGTTCACATGGTTGTAATGTGTTGTCCTGTATGGCTTCCAAATCACCTCATCTGATGGTAGGGACAGCACCTGATGCCTCTTACTACCTTTTTAAAACGGAAGATGTTAAAGGTGAATTCAGAATCGAAGAATTCAATTGGGTGGCTGCAGTAGAATATGCCGACAGCCTGGGGGTGGAAGTAATTAATTCCTCGCTGGGATATACCGGATTCAACGATACCACTATGTCCTACAAATATCATCAGCTGGACGGAAAAACGGCAATGTGTAGCAGAGGGGCTGAAATAGGTGCCTCTAAAGGAATCTTGATTGTGAACAGCGCCGGTAATGAAGGAAGTGGTCCCTGGCATTATATAGGTACTCCTGCAGACACAAGGGGTGTACTTTCTGTTGCAGCAGTTCGCCCTGATGGCAAACGTGCTTCTTTCAGTTCCTGGGGCCCTACTCCTGACGGTAGAATTAAACCTGATATTGCTGCACAAGGAAGACATACTGTGGTAGCATCAATGACAAAATATGATATCCAAAGAACGAACGGCACCTCTTTTTCTTCTCCCGTTATGGCGGGAATGGTTGCCTCATTAAAACAGGCTTTCCCCGACAGAAACAGCGAGGAAATAAAAAATGCCATCCGAATGAGTGGCAGTATTGCCTCGCAGCCCGATTCATCACTGGGCTTTGGTATTCCCAATTTCTTCTTTGCCTACATGGCAATGCTGGAATCAAGTATTATTATTGACCACAGAGGGGAATTGTATTATGCCCCCAAAATTATAGATTCACAGTTACATCTTTTTGTGGAACAACGTAAGGCTACAACAATAAAACTGACACTTTTTAATAATTTCATGCAGGAAAAATATATGTATGAAGGTTTTACCAAAGGCAACGAAATTGCTGAAGTAAAAATTCCTGACCTGAAAGACTGGCCCAAAGGGGTTTATATTTTAAAAATAGAAATAGGTCTGAACAGGTTTTGGTTAGAAATGGTCAAATCATAAAAATTAACTTTATGTTCAGAGATCGATTTTTCTGATATATTTTCCGGGAACTATATCTATCTTTAAATCAGGCTAATCAAATATAAAAAAGGATTATTTACATAATTACCTGATTTGATAAATTAATAAAGACATGGAAAAAGATTCGAGAATTGATGACTATATTAATAAATCAAACGATTTTTCACAACCTCTCCTCAGGCACCTGCGTAAGTTGATACATATAAGTTGCCCTGAAGTTGTGGAAACCATGAAGTGGAATACTCCTCATTTTGAATATCAGGGCAAATTGCTCTGTAGCTTCAATGCTTTCAAAAAACATTGTTCCTTTGGCTTTTGGCTGGGCAAACACCTGAAGGATGATTTAAAAATTCTTACAGTCATCGGCAATACTTCTATGGCAGGAATCAATAAAATCACTTCAATTGAAGACCTTCCTTCAGATTCTGATTTGATACGATATATTAAGAATGCAATGAATCTGAAAGAGGCCCCGGAAACAAAAAAGAATAAACCAAAAGTAAAGGCAGTATTGGAAATCCCGGAAATTCTGGCAAAGGAGTTACTTAAAAATGCAGCAGCAAAAAACACCTTCGACAATTTCAGTTATTCCAATAAAAAGGAATATATATTGTGGATAACCGGTGCAAAGACAGAAAAAACACGGAATTCCAGATTGGCCACAACAATAGAATGGCTATCTGAGGGTAAAGTTAAGAACTGGAAATATATAAAGAAGTAAATATGTGATTGACTATTAATTTTGCAATGATGGAAATGAAGATAGCAATGTCGATGTTTGTACAGGAATTTGATTTAGAACTTTCAGAAAGTGCACCTGAAGGTCTTCCAGAGACTCTCGTAACTCTGAGACCAAAAAATGGAATAGAAGTATCTTTTAAGCCCGTTATATAATAATTACAACGTAGAAACAGACTTAAAAACATCCTCAGAATAGCCCCCTTCCTCCCAGGTCTGAAAGGCTTTGACATTAGTTATTTTAACATTAAAAGGACCAATTTTATGATTTTTGGCATAAAGTGCACCACTTGGAAGGGTATCCCAGTCTTGCCAGGTAACCTTTAGCCCACCAATAGGTAGTATGCCTACCCACATCTGCCAGGATTCAGGCATCCCATGATCATCAAATATCCAGAGGTAGGAATCTCCGGGTGTTACACCTCCTTTTAGATAAGTCACAAGAAGTGCACTTTTACCGTCCGGACGATCTACAACACGTAATTCTGGTGCACCATTATAGATTTGTGTGTAGGCATTAAGCCAAAAAGCATCATTGGTAAAATGAGAATAAGCAGTATTCAGGGCATCTTCATTATCTTGCATTTCTTCACCTTTCCAAAATACTTTACCTTTTTTTGTATTCGGATTCAGCAAAACCCTGTAATTGCTCCATTCTACCTGAACAAGATGCCTTTTTCTATCCCATAAGAAATGGTGTGAACCAATAAAAGACCATTGAACAATATGAGTGCTGTCCCAGGCCTCCTTGTTTACTTTTCTCATCATCTTTTCTGCCAATTCATTAGCTTCAGGTCCCAAATAACCATTAGGAATAGGTTCATTATACACGATAAAAAGCAATAGGAAAAGTCCTACTGCCAATAAAGACAAGAAAAGGAAACATTTCAGTAAGAACCTAAGTAAAGAAAAGATCAAAATAAAAGGAGATTATAAATTAAAAAAAAAGATCATTCATTGGAAGCAGGTTCTGAAATAACAGCATCATAAACTACTTCTTGTATTCTGGAACGGATATCCTTTCTGATTAGTGTCATATTTTCCCCTGAAGGAAAGGTTCTGTTTGATAAAAAAAGATATACTATTTTATTTTCAGGATCTCCCCAGGCGCCAATTCCTGTAAAACCCTGATGTCCGAATGTCATATCAGAAGCCTGGTAAGCAACATTAATAGAATTTTTGGGTTCAGAACTTACTTCCTTTCTGTCAAAGCCAATACCCCTGCGTGAATCCTTACTGAATTTAGCAGTAAATTTTTTGACAGTAGCCTCTTTCAAATATCTTTTACCACCATATTCTCCACCATTAATCAGCATCTGATAAATGGCCGACAGGTCCTGTGCATTGGAGAACAAACCGGCATGTCCCGAAACACCATTAAGCATGCCTGCCCCCATATCATGTACATCACCCTGAACCACCTGATAGCGAAAATACTGATCGTATTCAGTAGGGATTATCTGATTCCGGGGAACACCTTCCTTAAGCGGGTTGAACATAGCAGTAGTAAGTCCCATTGGCCGGTAAAAGGTTTCGTTAGCATATTCATCGAGGCCCATTCCTGATACGTTTTTAATCAGTTTGGCAAAGAGGTAAAACCCAAGATCACTGTATTTATAGTTTCGTTTTCTTCGTAAATCCTGATCATAAATAGGTTGCCAAAGTACAGAATCTATCTTTGACTGGGCAAAATAAAGATTTTCAGCAATACGTATCTTATAATCCTCACTTTCTTCTTCAGCATAATACCTGCCCATAATGGGTTTTTTAAACTTGTCCAGTGTTTTCACATAAAAGGGAATCCAGGGTTTTAGTCCTGCTTTGTGTAACATAATATCTCTGATGGTCATTCTCGATTTATTCGTGCCTCTCAATTCAGGAAGATAGAAACTGAGGGGCTGATTGATATCTAATTTACCTTCATCCACTAATCGCATTATAGAGATAGTAGTTGCTGCTACTTTGGTAACTGAAGCAAGGTCGTAAACATTGTCGAGTTTCACCCTTTTTTGTTTTTTATAGGTATAGTGACCAAAGGTTCTGTGATAAGCAATTTTACCATCTTTTGCCACGAGTACCTGACAACCCGGGGAAGCCTTGGCACGAATCATTTCGGCAGCGATTTTATCAATACGGGCAAGAATTTTTGAATCGAGCCCGGTTTCTTCAGGGCTTGAAGCATAAACCATTTTTTGGACTTCGGTATCTTTTCCCATAGCATATCTGAATTTTTTAGAGGCAGTAACAGGCAATCTCCCCCTGAAAGGCAGGGCACCTACTACGGCTCGTGCAGTTAATTTCTGAGTAAGGTTTTCATCGTTATAAGCCACTACAACAGCCTGTGCAGAAGGAAAATTTTTGAGTGCATAGGGACTGCCGAAAGCAACCACAAGCACTTTTGTTTTGGCGCTTAATTGTTTCACAAACTTCTGAATTCCGGCAGAGACACCAAAATTGCTATTAATTTTTTTGTTGAGATTGTGCACAGCTACAATTACGAGGTCTTTTTTTGCCAGTTGATTGATACGTGCAGCAGATACTGAGGATTTCGAATTAAAATGGTCCTGTACAGAATATCTTTTCAATTCCTTCTGAAAGGGAGTTTCTGCTTTGGCAGTCCCCACGGATATACAGGCTATTTTTTTCTTACCAAGCGGGAGCAGGTCCGTTTCATCTATGAGCGTTAGCGCATTAGATACAATATCATTTTTAAGCTCACTGTTTTCCAGTATATTCAGTCGTTTAACGACATTTGTTGCATTAACGGGTTTATATTTAAAGAGTCCCATATTATATTTTGCATGTAGAATTTTACGAACTCTTCTGTCAATTTCATTCCATGTAATCAGATTACTGTCTATCGCCTCGTATATTTTCTTTTTTGCCTTGGGGATATCCTGAGTAACCAGTAAAATATCATTTCCTGCCAACAATGCACGCAAATCCGTTTCCCCATCTTTGAAATGTTTTGTTACTCCTCTCATATTCAAGGCATCAGTAAAGATGAGCCCTTTGTATCCGAGCGTTTCTTTCAGCAATCCGGTTACAGCAGGTTTTGAAAGGGTGATAGGTAAATTAGGAGTGGAATCGAGTGCCGGAATATGCAGGTGCGCTACCATAACAGACTGTACTCCGTGCTGTGCCAGATTTTTAAATGGATAGAGTTCTATACTATCAAGTCTTTGCAAGCTGTGATTGATAACAGGCAGGTCTTTATGAGAATCCACATCGGTATCTCCGTGCCCGGGAAAATGTTTGGCACAGGCCATCACTCCGTTATCCTGCAAGCCACTGATATACTGAAAAGATTTAGCAGTAACATTTTCTCGGTTTTCCCCAAAGGAACGGTCACCGATAACAGGATTGGCAGGATTGTTATTAACATCCACCACCGGTGCAAAATTAATGTGTATGCCCATTGCCTTACATTCATTAGCTACAGCAGCACCAAATTCATAGATCAATGCATTATTCTGTATCGCCCCCATCATGAGCTGACGAGGAAATTTTACAGAGGCTGATACTCTCATATTCGTCCCCCATTCGGCATCCATCGCCATCATCATAGGAAATTTGGACCTCGCCTGATATTTGTTGGTCAGTGAGGCAATTTTGTCTTCCAGCCCCCTGAAGAAAATAATACCTCCGATTTTGTGGCTGTCAATATCGTGCAGAATTTTCTTTTCGTCAGATGCCCCCTTAGGTGGATAGGCCCCCACCATAAATAATTGCCCCAACTTCTCATTTTGAGACATCTTAGCAAATTGTGCATCCACCCAGGCAGCTTCTTTCTTACGTTTTTCCTCCGCATGCTTTATTTCCCGTCCAATAGAATCCTGCATAAACTGAATACGAGCCATTGAAACAGCATCCGGAATATCGGATTGACACATAAAAAAACTAACAGCCACAACAGTAAAAACAGATAATAAAATTCTCAGGGTCATTCTCAGAAAGATAATAAAACAGTAAAAAAATAACATTGCTTAAAGGTATAAATCAATCCATCAAACAAAAAATTTTTAATTAAAATAAAAATTAAATTATTTCTATTTTTATTTTGTTAACATAAAAATGTTACCTTTTAGATGGTGTTTGTAAACTAAATGAATGAAAAAAAAATTAAGGTATATACAATCTTTTTTCCCATTTTTTCAGGATGTAAGATATACAATTAAGTTTTTCTTTATGAGATTGTTTAAAAGACCTCATGAAAAAGACTTTAATGCCTTAAGCCTATTCAATAACAAATCGAGCGATATTTTTATTGATATCGGTTCCAACAGAGGTGAGTCTATTTTATCTATTATAGTCTCCTGCAAAAACATACCTGTTATTCATGGCTTTGAACCCAACAAATTTATTTATGATAAATTAAATAATAAATTCGGTAAGTTACCCTCAGTAAATCTGAATAATTTGGGTATGGGAAATAAAACTGAAAACAAAACATTATTTGTCCCCTTTTACAGAAAATGGATGTTCGACGGTCTGTCTTCTTTTCATTATGAATTCGCTCAGGGATGGTTGAAAAACAGATTGTGGAGATACAAGGAAAGTAATCTGAACATTAAAGAAATTGAATGTAACATTAAAGTTCTTGATAATTTCGAACTCAATCCATTTTTCATCAAAATTGATGTTCAGGGCTATGAAATAGAAGTTCTACAGGGTGCAAAAGAAACTATTTTTAAAAACAAACCCATCATTCTTATAGAATCAATCACGCCTAATATCATAAATTTTCTCAGTGAATTGAATTATAAATTCTACTTTTTTTCCTCGGGTAAATTTCACGAAGGTGCAGGTACCTTGAATACCTTTTGTATTACCGATGGTAAACTCCCGAAAACATAGAAAAATAAAGTACTGAAGTCAAAGGCCTCAGTACTTTAGTTTTGAGAAAAACTAGATTAAGTTAAGGACAGGATTGTAAACAATAATTACTATACCATCCCCAACGATTGGTCCCGGGAAAAGAAGTTCCATCACTCCAGGCGGTTTCAGATGAATTGGTACAGGGGTTTGTAACTGCTGCATGTGCTGCTATTATTAAACATTCCGGGAGTCCGGATAAAGGAATTGAATAGGTGTAAGACTGTGTTCCTGTTGCATGATTATCACTATATGGAAATTGTCCGGGGATAGGGACATTGGCATTATTAACAGGCAAATCTTCTGCTAATCCAACAAATAAATGTGTTTCTTCCAGTTCCCAACACCCTGAGAGATTCCAGCTTACATACAAATAATCATCGTCATTCACTACAATAAGGTTCCCCACAGGAATTGTCTGCCCTCCGAAAATCTGAAAAGTATCGGCAATAATTTCACAACAGGACTGAACACAATAAGAATAATAGGTGGCCCAGCTGCCTTGTTGAGTAATCGGGTCACCATCGGCCCACCCTGTCTCAGATTGTATAATATTTCCGTTTTCATCAACAAGGTGCAATTCAGCATGCAAGGCAATGATAAAGCAAGTATCCAAAGAGGACAAAGGAAAGGTCCATGAATAAGTAGTAATCATAGGGTTGTGTGTATTGCAATATGGAAACTGACCTATTTGAGGGTTGCCGGCATTGTTGACGGGAAGCCCCGAAAGGTTGCCTACATATAGATGGGTTTTTCCTATTTCCCAACCTCCTGAAGTGGTGATTGTAATAAATAGGTCGGTACTGTTATTGGAAATTGTTACATTTCCGGCAAGAATATGCTGCCCGGCATAAAAATTTATTACTTCAGGAGTCCCACAGGGTGTTCCTGTAGATAATGAATTGCTTTGGACGGAATAATTAAAATTGTTATTTGATTCTGCAGGTTTTGGGCTGAAGTTTTTTACCTCTTCCTTTTCACAGGAAATCATGAAAATGAAAATGAAAGGAATAATTGATAATTTAAAGTAAGTTTTCATAGTTTAGGTATTAATCAGTGAAAAAAGGTTATTAATAATAACTCGAATTCAATAAATGATAAATACTTTAAACCGTAGAAAGGGATAGTGACTATATATTTATTATCTCAGACTGTTTTGTTTGTAGGCCTGAATAGCAGGTAGTGCTGCAGAGTAAAGAAAAGGAAAGTAAGCTTTGGAATATTTTTAGAGGCTACAAAATAGTTTTATTAGGTTTTATTGCCTCTTTGACAATGCTTATTTCAAAATGGTTGGAATTTATAAAATTTTAATTGCTTTTTTGTTTACAAAGCAAAATTTTATATAAAAAAGCAACAAAAATGTAATTACATAACATTTAACCTTAGATTTATTGATTATTAAATTTAGATGAAGCAATGAAAAGAAATATACAGATTGTTATAAGCCTGCTAATTATCAATTCATCTTTTTCCTTTAGTCAAAACTTTTTACTTTTTGACGGAGAGATACCTTCCGTGAGCAGTTGCACTTTTCCCTACGGCGGTGCTGATTCGCTGAACTCATATGCCGGAACCTATTGCTTTCAGGGCAACCCCGATCAGTGGCATTCTCCTGGCATTAACCTGGGTTGTCAAAATGCATGGCGAGCAGATTTAAGTGGATTCGATGAACTATGGTTTTATGCTAAAGCAAGTGAAACCGGAAAAAAGATCAATCTGGGTTTTTATGGATGGCCCTATGTGAGCAATGCTGTCGACATAGATCCTTATGGTCCTGCAGCCCTCGATACTGTATATCAATTGTATAAAATACCTTTGGACTCCCTTCGCACTCCTTCCTACAATCTTGCCTCGGTTGAGATATTGTATTTTGGCACTGCTATGCCGGGAGACACGCACAAGATTTATGTCGATGAAATATGGGCTATAGATATTACTCCTAACGATATTAACAGATATAAAATAATTTCCGAAGATGTCATTCGATTGGACATCAAAGACCGTTATGATACAACTCAGGTTCAGATACTAACTGACTACACACTGCAAAGTCTTACAGACAGCAATTACCTGAATCCTTTAAACCCCTTAAAAAACGGGATGAGATACTATGTAAAAGGCTTTGAAGACATTTCAACAATGGCTGTTGTACAGCTTAAGAACGAATTGTTCCTGAATTTCCCATTTCCTTTAATTAACGGACATAGTTATACTTTGACGATACAAAACATATCAGATCTTGCGGGAAATAATTTCACACAACCACAACAACTTACGATCAATTATAACGAAGAAACAGAAATCACCGGAACCGTCAAAGCCAATCATATCGGTTATCAGCCCGGGGCACCCAAATTCGGTTATGTAGGAAATTATCTGGGCAGTTCCGGTGCCCTGACAATATCAATAGACAGTTTTGAGATCCGGGACAGTCTGACACATGCCAAGGTTTTCGGTGGCGTACCGAATTACCGTGGACCTGACTACAGGCTTAGTGGTGAAGATATATATGATTGTGATTTTTCTGCTCTGACTACTGAAGGAAACTACTATCTGTATGTACCGGGTGCGGGTCGGAGTTATAATTTCAGTATAGACTCACAGGTATATAACAATGCCTTTTATGTGAGTGCCCGGGGCTTGTTCTATCAACGGTATAATGCAGTGAACATGCCTTATGCATCATCTGAATATGCAAGAGGCGGTTGTCCTGAACTGTCAGAAATAGACATATCACACAGCACATCTGCTGCCTTTAATGCTGCAAGCGACTACCCTGTGGGCACACAGATGAACATAACAGGTGGTTGGTTGGATGCCGGTGACTACGGAAGGTATGTGCCTACTGCAGCTTTGGCTGTAAATTTAATCATGACGGCCTATGAAATATACCCTGAACGTTTCACCGACAATTTTCTGGATATTCCCGAATCGGGGAACGGAGTACCTGATCTGTTGGATGAAGCAAGAGTGGAACTCGACTGGCTTTTGCAAATGCAGGCACCTGACGGAGGCGTCTACTTTAAGGTTACCACTCCTGCCTATGCAGGGTCTATGCCGGCACAGGATACTTTCCTGAGATATATAGCTGAAAAGACCACCTTTTCGACAGGACATTTTGCTGCTGTGATGGCAGAGGCTTACCGGGTTTATCATGCCTTTGATTCTGTTTATGCAGATACCTGCCTGAACCGGGCTTTACTTGCCTGGCAATTTCTTGAAAATCATCCTACAGAAATTCCGGTTGGAGGCTTCAGTAATCTGGGTAATGGTGGCGGTGGCACTTATGGAGATCCCGGCGGAGATGCCGATGAACGTGCCTGGGCGGCGGCAGAACTCTACAAAAGCACCGGAGATACCGCATTTCACAGTGCCTTCGAATTTTACTGGCTTCAACACAGTCCGGACTGGGGCTGGAATGAATTTCAGCATCATCAGCGACGGGCTTCCTGGGCCTATTGTACCACTGATTTCCCAATTGACAGCAACTATTTCAACGCCTATATAAATCTGGTGGAACTGGGAATGGACAATTATCATATACCCCGGGCAAACAGCAATATCTACCGCAACTCCTATCGTTCGGATGTCATTCCATGGATTGGATGGGGGTCCTACGCACAATCTACCAAATATGTCTGGGAGTTTATCAAGGGGTATCACCTGGTTCCAAAACCGGAGTATCTTGATTATGCCCGCATTAATTTTGATGCACAGCTGGGCAA
>CAJQOX010000262.1 GCA_905480075.1 uncultured Aureispira sp.
CTTCTAAGTTTTTTAACCTATAAAAAACAGAAAAACACTGAAATTAAAAGGTAAAGCTATTAAAGATTATAGTGATTATATTAAATATTGGAATTATACTTTCAAAAAAAACGTTAAAAAATAAAACGAGGAATTTTTGATTCAAAAGTTATAAAAATCAAATTATATTGTAGCTTTACAGATTAAAGAAAAAATTCCTCAAATTATCATCATCATCAATAAATAAAACTAAGTAAAAGAATGAAAAAATTAATAGCATTATGTATGGTTGCCTTTTATATCAGTTCATGTACCACCGTAGAACCCGGCCACAAAGGAGTTAAGGTATTTTGGGGTGGTAAGACAGATATGGAAACTGTTTTACCTGAAGGAATGGAGATTGGAATCGGGTGGTTATGGAACAGTTGTATAGAATATGACGTCCGCGAAAAGACACTGGTAAAAAAATTCGTTTTTAATGACTCCAGAAACATGGAAACGAGTGTTGAAATTGCATTGGATTATAACCTGAATCCTGATCAGGTCAATTTAATCCACACCAAAATTACCGATATTGACACAAAAATTCTAAAGACTTTGAAATCTGCCGGAAAAGAAGTTGTGCCTCAATATACGGCTTCAGAATTGAATCTAAAAGAAAGAAAAGCTGCTGAACAGGCTCTTGCAGATAAAATCAGTGCCGAATTACCTGAGTTTTATGTAGAGTTTGCCCGGGTTCAGATTACTGACGTGGACATCCCTGATGCTATCGCTGAGGTTGCAAAAGAGACAGCAATTCAAGAAGGTCGTAACTCTTTGGCAGCAAAAAAAGAACTTGAACAAATAAATCTGGCAAAGGCAAGAATCGCTGAAGCAAAGGGTAAATTTGATGCTGCTGAGTTCGATGCTAAAACAAAAGATATCATGTCCTCACCGAAAATGCTGGAATTGAAAAAGCTTGAAATCGAGTTGGAGTGGGCAAAGAAAGGTATCAGTAAATACGGTAACAATAACGTATTTGGAGCTAGTACGGCTGTTTTAAAAGGCTTAAATTAGACCTGATTTTCAGAAATATACCTTAAACGGGGCTGTCGGTTATTCCCGGCAGTCTCGTTTTTTTATGAACACTTGTCTGTACTCCAGATAATGTTATCTTTTCTGACCCAGCATTTAAACTGTTGTTTTAGGTTCAATACCACCCATTTATTATCATTTTTAGTCAATGTCATAACAAGTCGGTGCCCCTGAATGACGATATGAGGTTGATTATCATGAACCAAAGTGACGATTGTCTTATCCCCTTCTACCCTGCTGCTAAGATCAATTTTCTGATTACTGTCATCATCTTCCGGAATCACAGCAGGATAATAAAAGCTGAGAATTTCTTTCGGGTTCATTGATTTATTCTCTTTGGCGAGTTTTTCATTAAAGGCATCAATGTCTACCTCTTCAAAATCAGATAAACCTGAATTATTTTCTGAATCCTTTACTTCATTAATCATGCTTACAGAATCGGTAGATACTGAATTAATATTATCAGAATCTACATTATCGTCTGTACAGGCTGCAATAACAAAAACACAGAGGAAGGGCAGTAAAGTATTTTTCATAATAAATAAGGTATATAAATAATAAATCATTCAACCCTGCTAAGCTACTAAAAATAATTCAGCTGTAGGCAAAATCACAAGGCCTGTGTAAAAACCTATGAATAAAAGTTCAGGCAATCAAAAAAGGTGATCAATTTTTCAATTCTTTATCAACTTGATTTTTTAACCATTCGGGACGGTTCGTAGTAATGCCCACAACACCATAGGATATCATTTTAAGGGCTTCTTTAGGGCTATCGACTGTATAGCACCAGATATTTTTGTTCTTTTTATTGAATCTGTCAACCAGTTTCTTGCTGATAATAGAATGATTGAGGTCAAGACCATCAAGTGGGCCATTGAGTAGAGATACCATTCGTTTATTCACATCCCCTCTCCTATGTGCAAGGAAATAGCAGGGAATTTCAGGAAAGGCTTCTTTTGTCTTCATTATTGTTTCGAAACCAAAAGCAATGAAGGCAATTTCCCCTGATTTCCAATAATTGTCTAAAACTGATTTCATCGGGGCTATAATTTCTTCTCCGCATTTAATTTCAATGACGAGTGTAACAGAATCGGGCAGGTCAGAGAGTATATCCTTCAGCAGAGGTACTGTTTCTCCTTTGTATTCGGGCAGGTTGTTTTTATTTAAAGAGATTTCCAGGTCTTTAAAAACATCGAAATCAGTTTCAGATATTTTATGTGATTCTCCTAATAGCCGGGAAGTGTTTTTGTCGTGAAAGACAACAATTTGACCATCTTTAGTGAGCAAAACATCACATTCGGCAGCAGAAGCACCTAATTTCCAGGCAAGATTGATAGAAGCTCGGGTATTTTCGGGTGCAAGGAATGAAGCGCCGCGGTGTGCAACAAAGGTATGCTGTGCAAAGATGAATAAAGGAAATAGAAGCAAGCAGGGAATCAGAAATAATATTTTCATAAAGGACCTAATAAATACAAGAAATATGGACTCTTTGAAATTTAACAACTATTGAACCAAAGTTTAAACTTAAAAACTAAAATTATATAATATTAATAAAGAGTAAGAAAAAATGATTAAATGATAATGGCCTTACTTGTCTGAATAACACTATTACTGCTATAAAAACTGTCATTAGCTAAGATTATCAGCAGAGAAACACAAGAAATCGCGTATGACTTACTCCTTTTATTATGGTGCCCGGGCGCTACGTTTCGCAGCTCGCTATACGCTCGGCCCACAGCAGCTGTAAAAAACAGCTGCTGTGGTCTGCAGCCTGTGGCTGCACTACTGCACATCGCTGGCACAAAAAGATGATTGGATGAAATAGAAGATTAGCTACGTTCGGCCTTCTTAATCAGTAAATAATGATCGATTAATTAAGAATGAATGAGCTATTCAGGATGATTGGATGACAAAGGAACCCCTTAGCAAGCATGAAAAGAAAAAAGCAGTAAAGTATCTGACTTTACTGCTTTTTATTAAGGTAAAAAAAATTGTATTGCTTATTGTTTAATCACTTTGCGTGTGTAGACCTGATTGCCGGAACTGATCGAAATAAAATACACTGCATTGCTAAAATCCGATATATCGAGATCCAACAGATTGTCGCCTTTATACAAAGAGACATTATTGCTGAGCAAGGTTTTTCCTAATAAATTGTGTACCTGAACGGTATAATCACCTGGTTTGTCGGTGATGAGTATCATATTGACCCTACCTTCAGAAGGATTGGGAAAGATTTCAAACTTACTAAAGAAAGATTGTAATTTCTCTGTGTTCGTATTCAACATATCACAGGCAGAATTCATGAAAGTCTGAGACCTGAGTTCACCGGAATTATAAGCATCGGTGTGGACGTTGATATACATCTCTTCATCCCAAAACATAGCAGCATGTGAGGAATTGAATGGAGTAGCAACATCGGCAGAATCCCAATAGCCAAAAGCAGCATCATCGTTGCCTGTCAAAGAGAGCCATGAAGACAGATCATAAATAACCGGACCGCTTGAATCGACGGGAGCATTGTGAAAATGGGCCGATAGAGTAGAATCTGTCAGACCGGAATAAACCACCATAATATGAGCATTTGTCATATCGCGGTCTACAGAAACAATTCCCGAGCCCATACCATTAACAGAGATAGCAGGAGATTGCTGATCACCATTGAGCCACATATTATAACCGTTACGTGCATATTTATACAATTGCCCTCTTATTTCACCGTTTGCATTGGCAGCAGTATGCAGATTAATATAATTTTCTCCCCGCAGCATTTTAGCCGCATCCGAAGCTGAAAGCCCTGTGATCATTCCCATCACTCTGTTGCCATTGATACCGGAACTCATATCATGCGATACCGCTCCTCCTGTTCCGGCAAGACCATCGTGTATATGAATGGCAGTAATAGAATCAGAAAGTCCATATGCCAGCAAATCATACCATAAGGTATCCATATCCCAACTAAAGTAGGTATAAGCCAAGCCCATAGGAGTACCTGTAACAGTGGGTGCTGTACTTAATTGAGCAGTATCTAGCCAAGCATCAAAAGTCAGATGTTTATCACGCATCAACTGCCCTCTGATCTCACCACCTGCGTTTGCAGTAGTATGTAAATTCAAATACACAGAACCCGCTTCGAGGCTATCCCATAATCCTGTTACAGCAGAGGCATCAAAGGCACCTTCAATACTATTCCCATTTATCATAGATGATAAATCAACCATAACAGCACCGGAAGTTCCTGCCCCTCCCATATGAAGGTGTGCAGAAGTAACAGCACCTGTCAGGTCATCGGCAATACAACGGACATTCATCCATTTTTTTGATTTCCCCAAACGGAAGGTAGCCAAACCAACCGGATTTTCGCCACCGGCAAGCGTAGGACTATTATATGTAGTGTCCAGCCATGTGTGATACATATAATCGGCTTCGGGCCATATTTGTCCACGTATTTCTCCTGCCGGGTTAGCCGCCGTATGAACATTGACATAATACATACCCTGCATCAATTTACTCCAATCGAGACCGGAGGTGATTTTTGCAGTAATTCTGTTGCCATTTATATAGGGGTTCAGATTAACTATCACACCACCTGAAACACCTGCAGCCCCCTGATGAATATGAATACCTGTAATAACTCCACTGAGTCCTTTTACACTGATATCTACACAGGCAGTGTCCATAGAAGCATCATAAGAGATATTGATCACTCCAACTGCCGGAGAAGAAGTTGAAGACTGAACACTATCTATTTTTCCAGTAAAATGTAAATTATCAGACCATTGTGCAAAAACAAAAAAAGGCAAAAGGCAAAGAATGGAAATACTATAAAAAATGTTTTTCATATTGAAATAATATTAAGAAAAAGAAAAATCAATTTGATTGTAAAAAATAAGCAACACAGACAATACAAGCCTGTTTTTTTTTGTAACTTGCTCACAAGATGCAAAAATGATGAATTAATATTATAAGTGGCATAAATGTGTAGTTTTTTTCTGCAATCTCAATAAATTTGAGTAAACTTTATATGATAATTACAAAAAACAATGGGAAATAAGTACGTTGAAGGATTTTTCCAATCAGAAATTCCAGCAAGAGACAGTAATATGAATGCAACTCT
>CAJQOX010000263.1 GCA_905480075.1 uncultured Aureispira sp.
AATTCCTGCGCACCTCTACCAGATAACAACACATGAGGAGTTTTTTCCATGACAAGCCGGGCAACGGAAATAGGTTTTTCAATTTCTTTAAGGAAAGCAACGGCCCCACAATCCCCTTCATGATTCATGATACAGGCATCAAGCGTTACATTACCATCTCTGTCGGGCGTACCACCTATGCCTACAGAAGAATTGTCAGGGTCCGATTCAGTTATTCTGACCCCTTTTTCAACAGCATCGAGCGAATTTCCTCCCTTATTTAAAACGGACCAAGCGCCGATATTTGCTTCAATACCATGTTTCCATGTAGAAATGACTATTGGTTTAACCGGCCTGGTTGATTTTGACTTATTTTCATCCCGTTCAGAGGAGTCAATAGATTCATTATTGCATGATAAAGCAAAAAATCCACTTCCTGTTAAACCCAGTAATTTTAGAAATTTTCTTCTGATCATTTGTCCTTTTTATTTACTAAATAACAATTTTGTAAATTATTCAATTCAAAGAAATCTATAGGGTGATTTTAAGGTACTAATTATTTTAGTTAATTCTAAAGCCACCCCGATTTATTTTATGAAACACCAGGATATTCAGGAGCTTTTTTTTTATAATCCAGTAATATATAACTTAAGGTTTTGCTTTTACTTTTTCCTTTCCTATATTTATTTGATAACGAAACCTTTTTTATGAATTTTTTTTTAAAAAACATATCGATAAATCTATTAATTCTCTGCCTTTTTTCATCTTTGAAAGCACAGAGTGATACAACAAATGAAAATGATCATGTTCGATATTCCGGAACATTTTCAGATGGAAAAAAGGAAGGGGAATGGGTTTTTTATTATACCGGAGGGAATATTGAAAAGCGAGGCACTTACAACAATAATTTTAAAGTTGATGCTTGGTATTACTACCTAGAAAGTGGCACTTTGAAATACATCAGAAACTACACAAAGGGAAATTTAGAAGGTCAGACAACGGAATTTCATTCCAATGACAGTATCAAGGCAGTAGTATTTTATGATGATAATTTAAAAAATGGAATTTCATTAACCTATACCCCTTCCGGAGATTTAATCAACAGTTCTGAATACCGGGAAGATAAACTTGAAGGGAAATATATTTCTTATTTTAACGGTAATATACAGGAGTCCGGATTTTATCTTGCGGGACAACCTACCGGTACTTGGCATCAATATTATGATACCGGCGAATTAATGTCTGTGAGGACGTATACCGATGTAAAGGGGTCAGGGGTATTTGTTTTTTATCATATGAATGGTGAAATTGGTTCAAATGGTCTTTATTTGAATGAACTACAGCATGGTGAATGGAACACATATCATGAAAACGGAAACTTATATAAGAGGGAATTCTTCCGGAGAGGAAAACGAGAGGGGAAAGCAGAATATTTTTATAGCAATGGTGTAATTATGCAATCAGGTTTTTATATCAATGATAAACTATCGGGGAAATGGGATTCTTTTTTTATGAATGGTCAGACAGAACATACCGGAAATTATAAAAATGGTAATCGAATGGGACATTGGGTTTCATATCATGAAAATGCTCAGATTGCCATGGTGAGGGACTTTAAAAACGGGGCACTTATGTCTGTCACAAATTGTTATGATTCATTTGGCAATTCCAGAAGTTGCGGAACCTTAAAAAAAGGAAAAGGGACTCTTATTTGGTATGAAAAGGATGGTCGTCCTATGCAATCAGATTTTTATGAGGATGGTGTTTATGTAGGGTTTAAATTAAGATGAATATTTTTCATTGTAAATAATTTTAATCCCCTCAGGTATTTTTTTTAAAGTGATGTCTATTAGTTATATATGAGTTTGTGTATGGTCGTTGACAAATTTATTTAAAGCATTGGTTGGATAAAGAGAACTTATTTTAAGATTAATTGCAGAATATTTTTGTTTGTGAAGTTCTTTTACTAACTTTAGAAGGGTAAGATAATTACTATTAACTTCTTATATATAATTAATTTTTCACCCTGTTTAATCAATAATGTATATTAATCACCAATATACATCAATTTCCAATACAAGAATGTTTGTTATTTGTTTGTTATGAATATGTAACAAAACAGCCATACCGATTCTCCCATTTATTTAATAACACCTCAAATTAAAAAACATGAAATATTTATTCCTCTTACTTTGTCTTTTTACACATTCCCTTTTTGCACAGACAGATTCTTCCGGGGTTACAACCCAAGTTAACAAAAACAGTAATTCGAATAAAATGCAAAATCAGATGATTGCTGAATTGCAGGATATTCTTGAAGCCCAAAACTGGAGAATAGATACAGTAACCAATATAGCGGATGTCAACACAGCTAATATCGAATTAATTTCCGATAATTTGCACATTAAAATTCTCAATGCGCATGATAAAGCCCATAATGCCCATGCAAAAATTGATGAAATAGATTATATTGTAGCACAGAATAAGATGTTTTGGGTAGTTGGTTCTCTTCTTTTCTTTATTCTTTTGGGTGTTTTCTATTTTCTTCTTCGTAAAAAGTTGTTGAGTATTAAGCAATATTCAAAAAGCAGAAGGATTAAAATAGAAACGGACCTTAAAAAAGAAGCTGTCCGGTTGGAACAGCAACTTGTAAATACCAACAAAGACATTTCGACCTCTAATTCCAAACTTGAATTAACTTCATCAGAGTTAGAAAGAGTCAACAGTGATTTAGCTGACACAAAAACGGAACTTGCTGTTACTAAAAAAGCACTTGAAGCTGTTACTGCACAAATGGAAGCACTTGGGAATAAATTTGAAAGTCTACAGTTAAAATAATTCTGTACAGATAATTATTATCGTTTATAATAAATAAAAAAACTCTGTTGCCTCCTTATGCAACAGAGTTTTTTCTTTATAAAAAAAAAGAATCCGGTTTTCGGATTCTTTTTGTGCCCGGGACAAGATTCGAACTTGCACACCCTTAAGGGCACCAGCCCCTCAAGCTGGCGTGTCTACCAATTCCACCACCTGGGCAAATTAAAAAGCAGTATGATTGCTTTGTATGAGGGAATGCAAAGATAATCAGTTTTTTCTTTCTTGCAAAAATACTTGCTTTTTTTATTTCTGAACACTGAACATATTTGATTTGTTCCCTAAATTGTATTTATTTTGTATAAAATAAATTAATATTTATGAGTATAAAAAAACATTCAGTTTACCAAAAAGCTATTTCTCAGATAAATGCTTGTTTGGATGGAGAATCAAATATGATTTTAAAAATGTCCACTATCAATGCTGTGATTAAGCAACACTTGTCTTATTGTTATTGGATAGGGTTTTATTGTGTTAATGAAGGAGAACTTATCGTTGGCCCCTATCAGGGAACCTTGGGATGTTTACACATACCATTTTCTAAAGGAGTATGCGGAAGGGCCGCTATCACACAACAAGTACAGATAGTAGAAGATGTTCATAAAGACCCTTCACATATTGCCTGTGATGCGGCGACAAATTCAGAAATTGTTTTACCGGTTTTTAATAATAACAATCAACTCATAGCAGTTTTTGATATAGATAGTACAGATAAGGGGGCCTTTGATGAAATTGATGGTCAATATCTTTCAGAAATACTTCAAGCGCATTTTAAAGATAAACCACTAACAGAAACGTACCTTTAGAAATTTTAAATTTCGATAATCACTCCTGGAAGTATATCCTGAATGTGATTTTTTTCTTTAGTGCTCAGTTCATTATTTCTGAGATCAATTTTATTGAGACTTTTTAACTCTTTTAGGCCCTCAGGTAGTTTTGTAAGGATATTTCTGCTCAGGAATAAATTTTCAATATTTTTAAATAAAGATAAATCAATATTTATTTCTTTCAGTTGATTTCCAGAAAGATTAAGGGTTTTCAACTCTGTCAGGTTAATTAATTCTTTTGGCAATTCTGATAAATTATTATCGCTAAGGTTAAGATGAAGGAGGTTTTTCAGTTCATCGAAATTAATATCTCTGATCGATTTGTTTATCCCTGCGATATTAAATGATATTAGTTTCGAAAAACTACTTGAAAATCCAGAATCTATTATTATATCCCGGTTATAGGAAATAGATAATTTCTCCAGATTTTTTAACTCTGACAACTCATTTGGTAATTTCATGAGTTTATTGCCTGACCAGTTTAAAATTTTGAGGGAATTTAATTCGAGGATGTTCTCAGGAATAATAGAAATACCTGTGAAATCCATATTCAGTTCCTGCAGATGTTTCAGGTCTCTTATTTTTGCAGGTATTTTTTTTATATTATTTCCATTGAGGTTGATACTTTTTAAGTCAGGCATATTAAACAATACAGCCGGAAATACCTTTAATCCACAATTACTTAGATTTATACGTTCAATATTTTCTAATTTTGATAATTCTGCAGGTAAATTTTGCAAAGGGTTGTTGCTCAGGTCGATTTCTATGAGGTTTTTCAGGTTTGATATCCCTGAAGGAATTTCCCTTATCTTATTATTACTGATTACCAGCGTTTCCAGATTTTCTAATGAATAGATGGATTCAGGTAACTTCTCAAATAAATTCCCATTCAATAACAATACTCTCAAGTGGTAGAATCTTCTGATTGTTTTTTCAGGTAAATTTTTTAGCTTTTTACCGATAAGCGAACTGATGAATTTTACAGACAAAGGATTTTTTAATTCTTTATTCAGCAGTTCTTCCAGTTTACTTTTGGCAACTTCCTTTTTTGAAATAATTGCTGATGGGTTTTCAACCGGGTTATTATTTTCATCAATCCTTATTTCTGTATTTGGAAGCCATTGTCTTAATTTGCCGTATGTTTTTTTGGAAATTGGATTGCCTTTCAGACTTAATAAATTTAAGTTTTTCAGTTCCTTAATTTCTTCTGGTATTGTACTGATATTGTTTTTGTACAGGTTAAGGTATTCAAGTTTAGTTAATTGAGATATTTTAGAGGATAATCCTTTTAAATTATTATCCACTATAGTCAAAACCCGAAGGTTGTTAAGTTTGAAAACTTCTTTGGGGATTTTTTTATATTTATTATGACTTAGACTCAGGCTTTCCAAACTTTCAAGTTCATTTAAGTCAACCGGCGTATACTGATTATTATAATTCATACCATTAAGATTAAGATGTTTTAGTACCGGTAAATGTCTTAAATCTCTAATAGAAGTACCTATTTGATTATGACCGAGAGATAAAATTTCGAGATTTTCAAGGTTAGCTATTTCTTCAGGAATCAGCTTCAGGTTATTACTTACAAGGCTCAGGTTTTTTAGCGATTTTAAATTAAATATAAAATCAGGAATAATAGGAAGATCTGAATTATCATAAAACAAATTAATAAGAGAGAGACATTTGTCAGATAAATAAACCAAGGGATTACCATGAAGGGTAATCGTTTCAAGGTTTGTCAGTTTTCCTAATTCATCAGAAATTATATTTATCTGATTGTAACCAAGGTTTAAATTTTTTAATTTTTTTAATTTGTAAATGACTGGGGGCAATTCTTTTAATTCATTCTGGAAAAGGCTTAGTTTCTCAAGATTAATAAATTGGCTGAATATTGATTCCGGAAGTTCAGTAAAACCTTTATTATTTAATTTCCCCCAAATTGAAATAACATTTTCCGGTTCTTTTAATTCTTCTTCAAGCAATTCACGAATCAACTGCTCATCTCTTGAATATTCTGTTTCTTCTTCCACAACATCGTATACTATCTCAGTATTAGGGAGTAAGAGACTAAGTTTAATTTTGGTTTGTTCTGAAACAGGGTTTCCTTTCAGATTAAGAATTTGAAGCTGTTTCAGTTCTTTGATTTCTTCGGGTAGTTCAGATAATTCATTATCAGAAAGGTTAAGTACCTTTAATTTTTCGAGAAATTCTATTTCAGATATGATGCTACCCAGTTTATTTCCTGACAGGTCAAGTTCTTCAAGCATTTCCAATTCAGTGATTTCAAAAGGGAAATGCTCAAACTCATTGTCAGAAAGGATAAGGTTCTTAGTATTAATGCAATCAGGTAGATAGAGGACGATAAACTCACTTTCCTCACTCAGATGAGAAGAGGACATATTTATTTCATAAAGACGGCTTAATTCAGTCTTTTTAAACCAGTTTTTTTTATTGAAATCGGGAGAGGCTATATTTTTCCTTTGAATTGTTACCTTATCTTCTTTTTGATGTTTTTTAATAGCTTGTTCCAGTTTTACATCTGCGAGTTCCTCATCAGGCAGGAGACTGAAAGAAAAAAGTCTTATGATTACGGCAGCTATTTCATAGGATAAATAAATAAGTAAAATACGTACAGCAATATCTCCAGGACCACCGTATTCAAAAAATGTAATAAAGTATTCGTGCGCAAAATAAGTGAAGGTAAGCAGGTAGGCACATGCCCCTGCTACCATGTAGGGAAGAATTGTTTTAATGACAGGAAGCTTGTTCTTTTTCTTGAGCCAATACAATACTGCAACAGCCGATAAGGTGCCGATAATGTAATACAGTGTATTATCATCCGTTTTTACCTGCCCTTTTGTTGCTTCAGTAATAGCATAGACAATCATGCCTGTTATTTCTGCAAACCAAAGTACAATTCCCAAAACAGCTAAACTCCAATGAAATCTGATAATAGCGGGTACTATCCACAAGAATGACAGGGCCAAAATATAGCCAGAGAATAAGCTTGTCTGATAAGGAAAAAATACATTGAGTGACAGTATACTCAGGGTTACTGTAAAGATTGAAACAGCATCATGCCATTTAAAATCTATTGCTTTACTTTTTTCGTTGTTGTCTCTGAAAAAATAACGGACAATTTTCCAGAATCCCAGACAGATTGCAAATAATATTCTTGGAGTTCGGCTAATGATTTCAAACAGGATTTTTATCAACAGTAGCTCGGTAAATGAGGTGGTAGTAATTGATGCTTTTGGTTCTACAGATTTTTTTTCTTTTTTTATTTCTGTAGTTAATATTTTATTTGCCTCCGTTTTTTTCTCTGCTGCTTTTAAATTTAAGTCTTCATAATCTTCCTCAAGATTTAAATTAGTATCTTTTTTTTGATCTCCTTTTTTTAATGGTGGATTTATTTCAGATTCAAAAATTTGGTTGATATCTGAAAAATCAATTGCTGTATTTTCTGAAACAGCAGCAGGAAGTTTCATTGTCTGTAATTGAGAACTGTATTGAATCCAATATTTTTTTTTCAATTTACTACTGAAAAGTCTTATGAAAAGATAGGCAGCCCCTCCGAATAGCAGGCAGATTAAAAGCAGGTATTTTATCAGAGTAAATAATGCTGAATAATCTGCAATGACCTGTTTATCGTCAGCTTGTATAGCTACAGTGTCGATGCTGTCAGAAGAAATGATTGTGGGATTGTTTTCTGTTCGGATCGTATCAATTAATTCTTTGTAAATAACGGTGTACGATGTATCTGTTGAATTACTATCAGTGGCAGGGAGGATTATTTTTTGAGTGTCACTGACAATTCTGATTTTGGTAATTACCTGATTTTTATTAACAGTGAGAGAGTCGGCTTTGAGAGGTTCATTATTTTTCTGCCACTTTGAAGGTCGCAGGGGTATCATTAGCAGCATCATTAAAAAGAGGGAGGCTGCAATAAAAAGGAAGGGTGATTTGTTTCTGTTAGTGTAAAGGGTCATCAATTAAGAAGCGTATATTATTCAGGTCTTGTGTTTAGCTTTTGTATTGCTACCAATTGCTCATACAGCCCGCCAAATTCTTTGTAATATACTAAAAATAAATAATCATTTTCGGTTTCATAACTACTTCCTTCTATTTTTTGTAAATTTAGTTCCTCACTGCCTTTTGGAATAAAACCATAACAGTAGTCATAGAATCCGTTTTTGAGATTTGTACTAAGTTGATATCCTCTGCGATCTGTATTATAAATCATTTTGAATTCCTCTGTAGGCTGAAAATTATTGAAACCTCCCAGAAGGTATACCTCTCCGTTATAAGGGCTCAGGGCTTTAAGAGAAAAATTAATTTTGCCGTATTCACCTTCCAGGATTGCATCTCTTCCCTCATGTGTGGCCATAAAGAAATTCCCATTGAGGTCGTGCGTAAACAGGTGCGTACTTCCAAAGCGATTAACATCCTCGAATAGCCACAGTTCATACCCTTCCGTATATTCTTCCAGTCTTTCTACCTGAAGGGTCCTGAATTTGAAAGACCTTATATCCAAAGGTCTGAATTCTTTATACCCGGGGAAAATCATCTTACCGAGCATATTGTATCCAATCTCTTCATTCTTTATATAGGTGGGTTCAGGATTTTTGATACAATTTCTCCATTGACCGTTTTGCAAAATTATAGTCTTTATTTGTTCTTCGGCATTGCCTATTTTAATCCCTGAATGTTGAATACTGAATTTTAATTCCTGATGTGACATCGAGTAGGGGGGCATTGCAGTGCTTCTCATTTCAGGTACTATTTTCATTTTAGTATCCACAATCATAAACCTACGGGTAATTATTAAATCATTCTCATCATTATCTCTGTAAACTTTTAAAAGATAATTACCAGATTTTGTCCATTTTACATCTTCGTTAGGCAATTTAACTTCATAATGAGTATATGGAACTCTTGTGCTGAAGGAATTTTGTACCTCATAAAAACGGTTTTCCTGAAAGCCATCTATATAATCCATCGGGTCAAGGTCTTCGGAAGGAGTCCAGTCTGAATTACAGTGTATTATTTTGTAGGTAAAATCTTTGGTGTAAGCCTCCAGGTCGTCAAAAGACAAAATAAAATATCCCGGACTGTTTAAGTTCATTACCGGATATTCGGTTTCAGAATCGAAGGGGTGAAATTTTACACTTCGGATATGTTTCTTATAAATAAAATCAAAATTATTAAATACAGTATTTTTATCCTGACTATTCATTGCAGTCAGGTTAATTATTAAAATGATAAGAATTGTTAGTTGAAGTCTGATATTACTTACTTTTTTAAATTGTTTGATTTTATAATTAATAACTCTAATATATCCCTTTAACGTAATTATGTCGTTCTTTTGTTATAAATATTTCTTAAAATAAAGTACTCTGATATCTTTCTGATATTTATTTAAACAATTTTATTGCCACTCTTTAATAAAAATCCCATTAGTACTCTTTCATATGTATCTATTATTGTACTTTCGTATCTTTGAGCTTATGATTATCGAAATTGATGATCTTTTAATAAGGTAATTTTTCTTTTTGAATTTTTCAGATTCCTTATGTTATGGTTTGTTATTATGAAAAAAAAGAAGGTAATTTAGTAGAGATTGATTCCATCAAATCAAAATGTTGGGTCAATATATCTCCTCCTTTCAATACTGTTGAAATTGATCAGCTGGCAGAAAACCTTTCAATCCCTCTTGATTTTCTAACCGACCCCCTTGATATTGATGAACGCACACGTTTTGAAATTGAGGATGATGTAAAATTTATAGTTGTTAATACTCCTGCACTCAACAAGGAAGGGGTTGATGATCTTACTCTTTATATAACGGTACCAATAGGTATCATTATCACACCCGAGAATATTATTACAATTTCATCCTACGAAACTGCGGTTATTCAGAATTTTGTAGAAGACAAGGTGAAGAATTTTAATCTTAATGATGTCTCCTTGTTTGTATTGCAGATACTGGAGCAAAATGTTTATACTTATCTTAATTGCCTTAAGGATATTAATGTAAGACGTAATGTTATTGAACAGGATGTTTATGAATCAAGTAAAAATCAGGATTTAAAGAGTCTGTTAAGTCTTGAGAAAAGTCTGGTTTATTTTGTTACTGCTCTTAGTTCAAATGCCTTACTGAAACAAAGAATACAACGAATGGATTTACTTTCTGTTCAGCATGATGAAGATAAAGCGGATTTGTTGGAAGATATAATGATAGATAACTCACAGGCACAGGAAATGGCACATATTTATTCCAATATCCTGAGTAACACGATGGGGGCATTAGCCTCAATGATTTCGAATAATCTTAACGTAGTCATGCAGCGTCTTACACTAATCACAATTATTCTTATGGTGCCCACCTTGGTTGCCAGTTTTTATGGAATGAATGTCGCTTTGCCCCTCAGAGAATCTCCCTATGCATTTTGGTTTCTATTCGGAGGGTCAATGGTCTTTTCTTTTTCTCTGGTTCTGTTTTTTCGCAGCAAAAGGATGTTTTAGTTTTTTGCAAAAAAAAAAAAGGCTGTTTGGGAATATAATCCTCAAACAGCCTTTTTTTTGTTTATGTTTTCTATTCAGAAATAACTTCAGAAAGATTCACCTGTAAACCATTTTTGAAAGCAACAATAAAGGGGGCAATAATACCTTCTTCAAGGGCTTTTGATCTTACATTTCTTGCTTCAGGTAGTGTATTGAATCCTGAGATATAAAAATAAGTAAGGCCGTTGTCTTTCTTTTCCTTTTCTATTAATCCTAGGTGGCTGATCTTGCTGAATGAAATTTCATCTGCTTGCTGATAGGCTCCTAATTGTATTTTGAATGCAATTTTTTCTGAATTAGTATCAATATCATTATTGCTTCCACGAGAATTGGTTCCTTCAGGAAGGTTTTCAGTATTCTGGTTTTCTTCAGCTGGGCTATCTGATATTTTTTGCTTGTCTTCCAGGAGAGGCACTTCCTTGATAGTTACCGGGTATACAACCTGAGAACTCAGGGCAATTCTGCCACCAAGGTGATCATTATCCAGTTCAACAGCTACTTTGAAAGCATCCGGATAACTTTCTTTCAATTCTTTCATACTTGCCTCAAGATGACCGGCATCAATAAATACTCCAACCCGATACGCTGTTTTATTTCCACGTGCCTCTTTAAACAGGTTTCCGAATTGGCCAATTTTCAATTGTTCTTCCTTGCTAAGCTTGGCCGCAACAATCACCTGTATCATATATCCTTTAGCAGGAATATCCATGCCATTCGATTCATGAGAAAATCTTTTACTGCTTGAAACGATCGGATTAGCCAACTCTTCAATACTGGGATTAGTATTAACCTGAGGGCCTTCGGGTTCAATAATATTGTTGTATTTGTCACGGGCAAGGGTAGCAGATGCTAACATAGCACGGTTGCCAAGCAGTGTTTTCTTTCCACCTGTACCGGTGTTCACATCAAAAACGAGGTTCTTAAATCCAGCCTTTGATATGGCAATAGTATAATCACACAGAGGGTTCAGTATGACGGAGTATTCGCCGTATTGATTAGTAGGGTCTTTAATTTTGTTCTCAACACCAGATTTAAGGTTTTTTATGTACACAATGGCACCTGATACAGGACGGGATGTTTCAGCATCAGTTATTCCACCTATATAGAAATTCATTGCACAAGGGACCGTGTTACCATTACCGACGGTAGGTTTGTTACTTACGGTGGTTGCATTATTATTAGAATTGGTATTTTTGTTTACCGTACTTTCTGGTTTAGGTTCAGAATTACTTTCTGATCTAATCGTAGTTGTTGTGACAACTTCGTTATGAGGCTTAAATCCACCGTTTTCTGATATTTCAACCTTGCTGTTATTGTCAGTAGCTGTTTCAGCTTTTGCAATAATGTTTTCGTTTTTTACAGTATTGCTGTTTTCATTATTTGCAGCGTTATCAGAATTACTGTTATTATTGATTATCGTTTCATTATTTGCAATCAAATCTGCATCTTTTTCATTGACCAAAGGCATCATAGAAATATCCCCTGTCATTGAAGCATTATAAATATTGTAGTATCTGCTACGGTTTGAGGAGAAATAGCCGGTTTTTTTCGATGCATCATAAACAAAATACATGTCATCGAAAGAGGAATTTACACTATTCCCCAGATTACGAACTTCTTTCCAACCATTTTCTGATTGCTTTGCTCTAAAAACGTCAAATCCTCCAAAGCCCTTGTGGAAATCTGAAGAAAAGTATAAGGCACCGTCTGAGGCAAGAGAAGGACAAATTTCATCTCCTGCACTGTTGACATCAGGTCCCGCATTTTGGGGTTGAGTCCATTTTCCATTTTCATTGTGAATTACCCAAATATCAAAACCTCCAAAACCGCCTTTGTATCCATACATGGCAAAGTAAATGCTTTTACCATTGTTAGCAAAGGCAGGAAAGCTTGCAGCATGTTCACCGATATGAGGAAATTCATCGCCCGGCACAAAATCCTCTATTGTTTTCATATTTAAATGCATCTCCATAGATAACCTGCTGAGAGAGGCACTGTGAATGTGCCGGATACCGTTAGAATATTCATTATAGGTAGATACTGCAAAGTTTTCATCTTTTGTGATGGCAAAAGGAGCAATATTAGTGGTAGGCATTACAGCAGCATCATTTTTTATTACAAGGGGTTTCGACATTTTACCATCTGCAGCAATAGAACATTCATAAAGAAAATTTTGTGTGGACGGGTTCGAAAATCCTCCGGGTAAGGCTTCGTGTTTGGTCTGACGGGCAGTGGAAAACACAAGTCCCCCTTTATGAAGTACGGGGGCATAATCATCGTAAATAGGACTGCTTATGTCTTCATTAATCTTTACATCGAATGCGGAAGGGCTGTTGATATTCGCTTTAACAAAATCACAGGAGGCTTCCGCCATTTTAGCGAGAACAGGATTACTTTCACCGAATTTGGAGAAAGCAGTTTTTGCCTCAGCATATTTTTTGTTGGCTTTAAGTACCGTGCCGTAGTAATAGTGATTGATAGAAGGAATATCAGGATTAAGGCAGGCTTGTTGATATTTTTTTTCGGCATTTACCATATCATTGACAAAACGGTAACTGTGCGCGAGTTGTAAATTCAGTTTTAAATTTCCGGGATTGTCAGTGATTGCACGTTCGTAATAACTGATTGCCTGTTTGAAATTCCTGGCACCATAAGCTATATTGCCACTTTCCAATGCAGTCTGTGCTTGTGTACTTAGTCCGTAGGTCAGACATAACGTTAATAGCAGGCTGAATTGTTTCATAGTTTTTTGTTTAATTAAGAATAATTATTGCCTCAGGGTTAATAAACGTAATTTTTATATAGTCTATTTTACAATTCTACAAAAAAATACGCAAATTGCCTACAAAAGACAGGTAAAATAAACTGAATAATGATATTTAATGTTATAAATATTTGATTTTCTTTATATAAGTACTTTTTTTATCAATCAAAAAAGTGGCTGTTTTTATGTTTGATAGCTGTTTTTTGATTTCTGTACAACTTTAATGCTAATAATCAGAAAAGTGATGTATATTATTTTATTTAAATTATCAATAGGTTTTCCTTAGGATTTTCTTAATTTAATAGAAGATTAAATAGCTTCATCAAATTTAAATATAACCTCCTCTGAATGTTTTGTATAGGTGCCAAATGCCATAACTCCATGCCCCAATCCACAGTCAAAATCATTTCCTTCCACCTGATCAATTTTTATCTTTTCTGAAGATAGGGTGAAGGTAATCCTGCAAAGATCGTCAAAGTCATTTGTCTCAAATGTTGCCACGCCTTTTGAAAAAGACATCTCTCCGGTAACAATGCCGGAATGAAATCTTGGTGCACCGTTGTTTATTTCCAATTCAAATTTAATAAAACCCTCTGAATTCAATTGAATAACAAGAACACCTCCTCCGGCATCTCCTTTAATATTTCCCATCAAATAGGTTCCGTTAATACCTTCATCTATAGTTGTATTAAATGTTTCTTCCTCCTCATTATCAACTAATAAATTATCCTGTAGTGTATTTTTTATTGAGGAGGATATTGTATCATTTTCGATAGTATTATTTATACATCCTGTTAATACAAAAGTAAATATAAACAGCAGATAAAATTTGTTCATCAGATCTTATATTTTATTAATAAACATTGTTTTGTTACAATGTAAAGAAATAGATTCAGCTCTTAATAATAATTATACTATTTTGTAATGATGATTTTCATTTTTAGCTCATTTCTAAATTTTTCCGGAATATAACACACTGTTTTAAATGTTGGGTTGCTACTAAAATGTGTTTATTTATGACAATATATAAACATAGTTTAATTAGTTTATAACCAAACTGTTACGATTTTATGAAACCTTTTTCATTCAGTTATCGTAAAAATTAAAAATAGTAATCAGACCCATGCTTCCTCCCTTTTATAAGCAATTTTAATTATAAAAAAATATAATCATGGACCAAAGACAAGAAACAGGAACATTACAAAAAAGAGCAGCACGTGTATCCTATGAAGATAGCGGACCGGGCTTTTGGGGTTATTATGAGTACAATGAAGAAATAAAGGAAATGAAGTACGACCAGGATATTGATGTAAGAAATCATAAAAAAGTGAAAGGTTTTATCCGGAATTGGGTTGAAAAACATCTCGACGGACTTCAAGCTAAACCTAATACTACAGAACGTTCTTTTCGGAATCCTCCTGGAACGGGAAGCTGAGTTGCTACAGCATATTTGAGTTAGTAGAGAAATTTTCAGAATAGATATTTAAGGCCTTTTTACCTGATTTTCTATTTATTGAAGATACACTATCACTATGTTTTAAAATTAAGTTTTTTGTTTAAATGTTTTTTTCAAAATGGAAGTAAAATTCCCTATCTGATCCAAGCTATTGTGTCTGTGAATACAAATTCTTATTCGTTCACGGCCTGCAGCAACAGTAGGGCTTCTTATTGCGCGTATATCAAATCCTGCTCTTTTTATATCTGTACAAATTTTTAATACCTTGGTATTTCCCGGAATCAGCAAGCATTGTATCGCACTGTTGCTCTTCAGCGTATAATCGGAAAGAGTCAGCATCTGCAATTTATAAAAATCGATTCTTTCTTTTAATTCTTTAACGTAAACTGCCCCGTTTATATTCAGGTGTTTATAGGTTTCCAAAATACTCAATGCAGTATGCGGATTGATTGCAGTGGTATATATAAGAGGTCTTGAAAAATTAATAAGATAGTCTCTCAGGGTTTTCGAACCCACCACTGCAGCTGCATGCAATCCAATGGCTTTGCCAAAGGTATGCAGTCGGGCAAATACAGCATCTTCTATCCCTTTTTCCACACACAAGCCTTCTCCCTTTTTTCCACAAACCCCCGAACTGTGTGCTTCGTCGACAATAAGTAAGGCATTATTTTTTTTACAGAGTTCCGCAATTTCAATAAGGGGCGCCTCATCTCCGTTCATAGAATATATTGATTCTATGAAAACAAATATATTTTTTGATTGATGGATTTTTAACTGTTTTTCCAGATCGGATAGATTATTATGTCTGAAACTGTAACTTGATGCCGCACTGAGTCGCATGCCATCATGAATACTTGCATGGACTAATTCGTCGTACAGAATAATGTCTGATTTGCGTGGGATACTCGACAATATTCCAAGATTTGCAGAATATCCTGAATTGAAAATTAATGCTGTATCTGCCTGGTGAAAAGCCGCAACTTCTTGTTCAGCATCGTCTATTAATTTATAATGTCCGGTCAGTAATCTTGAACCGGTTGAACCCATTGGCAGTCCAATCGATTTTTTATGGATTTTTTTAGCAATATCCATGTTCTGAGATAAACTCAGGTAGTCATTCGAACAAAAATCTACTAATTGTTCATTTACTTGCAGACTGCGATAGCTGTCCTTTTCAAGTCTTCGGTCTAATAAGGCCTTCATCCGGTTGATTATCTGCATGTTATTTTTTTGTTTCTTGATTCAGATTTTCTTTTCTTCATCTTTGAACTCCCGAGTCTGAGAATTGTCGTTTTTAGTCTACCTTTCAATTGTTCTATCTCCAAAAATATACTATATTTGCCCTTAAATACAGAAAAAACAGAAAAGAACACAAATGTACAAAATTTATATTGGCGAAGTTCCCCTTTTCCTTGTCTCAAAAGAAGAATCGGACACTTTTGATAAAGCCAACCTTAGAAATTTAGTGGTTTCACACGATCATAGTAAAAAAAGGACACTTTACCGGTATATTGATAACCTGGAAAAAGGGACTAAAAGCTATGATTCAATTATTGTAGTTGCTGAGAACCTGAAAGAACTCAAGGAGGATTTTTTCTCTCTGTACACAGTACAGAAGGCGGGGGGAGGATTGGTTTTTAATCAAAACAAGGAAATACTCGCTATCAAAAGAATGGGTTTTTGGGACCTGCCAAAGGGAAAACAGGATGAAGGCGAAAGTATTTTAGAGACTGCAATGAGAGAGGTAAAGGAAGAAACGGGAGTCTCTGATCTCTTGTCCGGGGATTTTATTGCTGATACCTATCATACCTATAAAACCAAAAAAGGGAAACGTATTCTGAAATGTTCCTCCTGGTACAGAATGTCTTCTTCAGACAAGATTCTTAGCCCTCAGGCAGAAGAGGATATAGAGTTGGCTGTATGGTTGAAAACAGAAGAATTAAAACTAAAAAAACCTGTATATAAAAATATTCTTGAACTACTAGATAAATTATAGATGAGCACTATTTTCCTGGGATTGGGCAGTAATAAGGGGGACAGGTCTGAAAACCTGAAAAATGCAATCGATGCTATTTCAGAGGCTATAGGGGAAATTGAGAAGGCTTCATCTGTGTTCAAAACCGCAGCATGGGGTGTAAAAGAACAAGATGATTTTTACAATCAGGTAATAAGCCTGCATACATCTCTTGATCCAGTTCAATTACTTCAAAAATGCCAAAAAATTGAATCTGATCTGGGGAGAACGAAAGCAGAAAAATGGGGCCCGAGGATTATAGATATCGATATTCTCTTTTTTAATGCCGAAATTATAAATAATACTTTTCTATCAATACCACATCCTTTTTTACACAAAAGAAATTTTGTTCTTTTTCCTCTTGCTCAGATTGCTGCCAATTTTGTTCATCCTGGTTTTAATAAAAATATTACTGAATTGTTGGAAGAAAGTCAGGATGAATTGAAGGTAGAAGAAGTTATACTTGTGTGATAATCAAAATAATTAATTATGCATATTCCTAATGGAAATTATATTGTTATTGAAGGAAATATTGGAGCGGGAAAAACTTCTTTGTCTCATCTGTTGGCCAAAGACCTGAATGCGCGATTGATTCTTGAAGAATTTTCAGATAACCCTTTTTTGCCTCTTTTTTATAAAAACCCTGACCGATATGCCTTCCCTGTCGAGTTGTTTTTTATGACAGAAAGACACAAACAACTTCAAAGTCTGTTGATAAAGGGGAGTCTTTTTCAGCAATATATTGTTTCTGATTATACCTTTGCCAAAACACTTTTATTTGCAGGGCAGAATCTTGAGTACGAAGAATTAAGGCTGTTCAGGAAACTTTTTAACACCCTTAATGCCTCTTTTCCAAAACCCGGACTTCTTGTTTATTTGCATCGTTCTGTTGAGGACCTGCTATCCAATATCAGAAAAAGAGGCAGGGAATATGAAAAAGATATTTCAGAAAATTACCTTCAGAAAATTCAAAATGCATACTACAATTTTTTTGAAATTGCTAAAAATGAAATGTCTATACTTTTTATGGATGTTAAAAATCTTGACTTTATCCATAATGAAAATGATTATCAGATAATTGTTAATGAAATTCAAAAAGAATACTCAAAAGGTATTCATTACTGGAAATCCGAACAAGGGGTTTTGTAACTTTGCTCTTCCTTTTTATTTAAATTGATATTATGAAAGTTTATACAAAAACAGGTGATAATGGAACTACTGCTCTTTTCGGAGGCGCAAGGGTTTCTAAAAATCATATTAGAATTGAATCCTATGGCACTGTAGATGAATTGAATTCTTATATTGGGCTTATCAGGGATTCTCTCAATGATAATCAACTTCGGAAGATACTCAAGGAAATTCAGGATAGATTGTTTACTACAGGTGCTATACTTGCAACCGACCCCAATAAGAAAAACGCGAAAACACCCGATTTGTCAGAGTCAGATGTTGCCCTTCTTGAAAATGAAATCGATTCTATGGAGGAACATTTAGAACCGCTTAAATCCTTTATTTTGCCCGGAGGACATCCGACAGTTTCTTTTTGCCATGTAGCAAGGTGTGTTTGCCGCAGGGCTGAAAGACTTACTGTTACCCTCAATCAGTTAGAACCCGTGTTGCCTCTGATTATTCAATACCTTAACAGACTTTCTGATTATTTGTTTGTTTTAGCCAGGTTTATAGGTAAACTTCATAATGCTGAAGAAGTCTGTTGGCTTCCCAGAGGTTAAATTTGTTTTTAATTCTTCATTCAGTTTTTATATTTCAGTTTACATTCTGTTTTTAGATTATTTTCCTTTTTTTATTCCATTAATACCAAGATTTTCTAAAAATGGTTTAGTAATTGTTACCTTATTATTTTATTGACGTAAATATCATTGTTTACCATTTCATATATATGAAAAAGATATTTTTATTATCATTAATTTCTCTGGTTTTTTCATGTTTTCTCTATTCACAAAATGAGGTAAATACAAAAAAATCTCCCCGTGACCTTGTGAGAGAAGCTGAAATTTATATTAACAGACAACAATTCAAACCTGCAAAGGTTGCCCTGGAAAGCGTAATTGAACAAAAAGAAAATTTTGTAGTCGCTTACCGCCTTTTAGGTATTGTCTATACCAAACTCAGGTCACATAATGAAGCAATTGCAGCCTACGAAAAATTATTTGAACTTGATCCTACCTTGTCAAAGGCTGCTTTTTTTGAATGTGCTATGGCCTATATGAAAAATTATAAGTACGATAAAGCACTTAGTTATTTTAATCTCTACAAAAATGCCAACCCCAGAGATTATAAAGCGGATGAAAAAACAGTTCAGTACGGGTATAATTTATACCTTGATTTTGAAATTGAAAATTGCCGGTTTGCTCGTAATGTAGACCTTTCTGAAATGAGTGCTGAACACCAGAATATGGGGGCTTCCATTAATTCTGTAGCTGATGAATATCTTCCTACGTTGACAGGCGACAGCAGATGGCTTATTTTTACTTCTAACAGAAGTGGAGAAAATATTTTGATGAGTAAAATAAATAGTGCAGGTAAATGGTCTGCTGCCCGTTCTATTTCTAAAGCGATCAATACCCCGAGAAATGAAGGTATGGCTAAATTAACTGTCTGTGGAAGGACGATCTACTTCTCTGCTTGCGGATGGGAAAATGTGGAGGGAGGTTGCGATATATTTGAAGCAGATTTTGATACTCAAAATGATTTTGCTGTTGTTGATGATGTTCGCCCTTCTCTGGGGCTCAATTCTCAGAAGTGGGATTCTCAGCCGGCAATTAGTTGTGATGGGAAAACCATGTATTTCTCTTCTACCCGCAAAGGCAATGTAGGAGGAACCGATCTGTGGATGAGTGTTCTTGCAGACGATGGATTATGGGACCCTCCTGTAAATATGGGGCAACTTTTAAATACCAAAGGTGATGAAGAAGCACCCTATATTGCACCGGATGGTAAAACACTCTATTTCTCTTCTAATGGACACCCTGGCTTCGGAGATTCAGATATTTTCAGAACGGTCAGAATGGAGGAT
>CAJQOX010000264.1 GCA_905480075.1 uncultured Aureispira sp.
TTGAATCTCGACCTGGAGGATGACAGCAATGAAGAAGAGATCAATACGGCTGTTAAGGCACATGTTGATTCTGTAAAATTGATGGAGGATGCACCATTAATTTATACAGATAAGAGTATTCCTGTTGGTGTTAAAGAAAAATCTTCTGAAGAATTGAGACAAGACTTGTCTGCCGAGACTCAATCTGCTGAAGATACTGACAGAAGATTTAAAAATATAAACTGGAATGAATTCCTGAAAACTGTTAACGGGCACATTGCATTTGATGGAAACTTTGACAGCAACTTCAAGGTGGAACTTGATTCTTCAGACTGGACCTATTTTGATCTTTTGCCGGATATTGACATGACAAATATCGATGTATTTGACAGTACCGTTACTATTCCTGTAATCAATGGTTTTATTAACAAGGAATTGATTCAGTTTACTTCTGATAAAATTGCCAAGATTATTTTTCAATTATTACCATTAGGAACTACCGTCCGCCTGAGTTGGTTCAGCGAATGGATCAAAGATGCCATGAATCCCGCTGATGCCGGCGAACTGATCAAAGAGGAACTAAAATACAGGGAATTGGTTAAACAGGCATATATTAATAAATATGGTGCTATAAGTGATGCTGATTTTGATGAGCTTTTTGCCCGTGTTGCAGCCAAAAAGCTGAACGACAGAATTAAACAGGCAGAAGATTACAAACAAAAAGCCGAAGAATTGAAAGGCACTGAATTTGATTGGCTTTCACCAATGTTCGAGTCTTTACACAAAGTAGCTTTATACCAATATACTCCTAATAGCGAATATGCTGACATTTACCTTGACAATTTCCATGCGAACCTGATGGGTGGGCCATTGAGTTCAAACAGTATGTTTAAAGATGCACAGGGGGACTCTGCCTTTGAAGGAATGTCTGTTGATCAATTCAAACTGAATTTCAATGACACTGGCAATGGCAATTATGATGCAAATATTGACCTGGACAATTTAAGTTACATTACCTCTACTTCAAATAACAGAGGAGATTATGAAGGAACGAGTCTGGAAGTCGGAAATACAGACCTGAAAAGTAAAATTTCAGATCTGATCCCCAAAGGACGGTACTATATTACCGGTGGCATGAATGAGGGTACTACATCTAATCCGATTAATGCTACCTTACAAAAAGATTCAGTACTTGAGGATATCGACATTGTAACAAGGTCAGTATATAAAGAGTAAGTAAAACCTAAAAAATGACACGTGTTTTATTTAGCAATAATTACACAAAAGATTGAAAGATCAAACTTTTTGTCTATTCAGAAAAAGGCAAAATACAATCATTCTGCCACAGGCTGACTTTCACTTTACTAAGATCCCTGGAGTTGTCTATCAGTCTCTGACTGACTCTTCCGTTGAGTGACACAAAAACATCTGCATAGATTTCCGGATTCTGAAGATTAAATTTTTTACTGTACCAATCATCCAGAAAATGTGCATATTGAATGATATGATCCGGACGGACCGACATTCTTTTTTCCTGAAAGCCAGTTAAAAATTCACTGTTTGTGACCTCCCACTGTAGTTCCGAGTCCGGGTCTTTGACATAAAAAGTAGCCACCCCTTCTTTTTCCAAGAGCATCACCCTCCATGAGAAGCGATACCCTTCTTCTGTCCACAAGGGATTACCCGAATACAAAAAATGATGTCGCAGTGGCAGAATAATCTGAATTGCAAAATGAAAGAGAAAGATATATTTCATCTTCCCGTTTTCATCTTTTTTATCGGGAATCCTTTCATCATTCAAATCAATTCCAATTTTTGACAATAAAAACGCATGTTGCTGAGGTTCAAAAAACAAAGCAGTGGTAAATATCATCAGAACAGGAAACAAACCAATATTCAGCAACAACCCTGTTACAATATGAAAAACAAGCACCACAGCATAAGCAAATTTTCTTGTTTTTCTGATCAAAAGCCACCAGACAATTGTTAAATCGAAAATCAGTGCGATCCAGCTGAAAAGCAAATGCACAGAATGATACTTAAAAAGCCCCCCGATAAGTGGAAAATCTATACTTTGCATCAACCATATTTTGAGTGGCATGGCGGAAAACATCCAATCAGAATTCATTTTTGCAAAGGCAGCAAAGGAATAGATTAAAGCTACCTGAAGTTGAAAAAGATAGATATACCAGGCAGGAATCTGATTCTTAAAAATGTAAGGATTACGCTTTGCATCCAGAGAAAAAGCAGCGTTAGCAGGAAGGAATGCCAAAAAGAGTGCAAAAATTGATATTGCGTAATAATGATTGATAAAATTGCTTGCATCAAGCAATTGAAGGTAGCTGAAACACAGAAAAAAAGAAAGGATTGAAATTCTGTACAAGGCTCCGAAAACAATCCCTAGAGAAGAAATAAACCAAATCAGATACAGGACATATATTCCATTGTCTCCGATAAAACCCAGCCATTCAAAACCATAATATTTGAAATAAAAGTCAGGTTGCAGGTATCTGTTGAAAATATCCTCCTTTGATATTGACCACAGGCATCCAAAAAGAACCATTATTCCAAAAAGAACACGGTAAACAATTAAAGGGGCAACAGATACTTTTTTATTCAATATGGCATGAATCCGATTCAAAGAGAAAGCATTTAGTAAATGAAATAAACATAAGGAACCATTCTGAGTTTTTTTTGGTATTTTTGTAAACAACGATAACAAATTAACGATAATATGATGAATCATACACGCCCATCCGAAAAAGAAATAAAAAAAATGTTTAATCTGTTCAAACCATTGTTCTGGTTAAACGATCCTGTTTTTTACGGTTCACATAACATTCCCGATGAAGGGCCGGTACTTTTTGTAGGCAATCATACCCTATTGGGAGTATGGGATGCCTCGATCATGTGGTTCAAATTATACAATGAAAAAAAGATATTTACCTATTCCCTTGCTGACAGGGCACATTTCCATATTCCTGTATGGCGGGAGTTAGGTTCTAAATTCGGCATGGTGGAAGGCAGCAGGGAGACCTGCACTGAACTGATGCAAAACAAACAGTATATAATGGTTTTTCCAGGAGGTGCCCGGGAAGCACTTAAAAACAAGGGGGAAGCCTATAAGCTGATATGGAAAAACAGATTAGGATTTGCCAAAATGGCTATACAGAATCAGTGTACAATCGTTCCTTTTTCGGCTGTAGGTGCAGAAGAATGTTATGAATTGATATGGGACAGCAAGGAAATATTATCCTCTCCGCTGGGTATGTTATTAAAGCAATTCGGCGTACGTAAAGACATGGTCATACCACTTGTAAAAGGGGTAGGACTGACTCCACTACCCCGTCCTCAACGATTTTATTACAAATTCGGCAAACCCATTTCAACAGAACAATTCAAAGGCATGGGAGAAAACGAAGCATCTCTTCAGGAACTCAGAGACATTGTCCGGACGGAAATTGAAGGAGGCTTAGAGGACCTTCTTTCAATAAGAGAGGATGACCCAAACAAAACTTTATTTAAAAGAATCCTTTCGAAAATGATGTACAAAAAATAAGTTCTGTTAATTATCTTTGCCTAAGAAAGTTGAATCAGTCAAATTTTTTAGCCATCGTTATTAAAGATTAGTCGAATTAACATTTCAAACAACCCCTGATTGCTTGCCTGTAGTTTTTTTCAAGCATAAAAAACACACCAAAAAACAACAACACATAACCTCTGTAAAGTATTGACAAAAAGATATTTGCAATAAAAAAAAGCCTGCAAAAACTAAGTTTTTATCATTAAAAGGTTTTGTTACCCTTGCAAATGACCTTATATTTGTGTCAGATAGTTGAATTAGTAGTTCTGAACCGGTTCCCGCCGGGACAGAGCAACCGAAATTATTAAGTTAATTTCCCCTACCCTTCGGATTGATTACCCGGGGGGTTTTTTTATTTGTCATTTTTACATTATAATGTATCTTTACATTATGGCATTAAATTCACATTATCAGCAAAATGATTACGAGCTACTTCTTTGGGATATAACTGAAAACATAGGTTATTATGAAGAGAAGCTTAGTTTGTCTTTAGAACAACTCACGGAAATAAGATTAAAATTCCGGCATCAGGACACCTTATTACAATGGATGGCAAGCAGATATTGCCTTCAGGTTCTTTTTGGCCGTCCTTATACAGATTTCATTAAAAACAAAAAAGGAAAATCAGCGCTCAAAGACAATTCTTCAGAATTATCTATCAGTCACTGTATGCGTCGGATAGCCATAGTAAAATCAACAAAAAAGACAGGAGTTGACATACAGGTAAAGACGGAGAAACTACAAAAGATAGCTACAAAATATATAGATAGTGAGACCTTAAAAAACCTTCAGGCATCTGAAAACTATATTGACTATCTACATTTCTACTGGGGCATAAAAGAAGCCCTGTTTAAAGCCTATGGATACGGGCAATTAAACTTCATTGAACATTTACACATAAAGCCATTTATTTTTAGTCAGAAAGGAGAGACAACCGCCATTATCAATAAAAAAGATATCAAAATCTCTTACAGGGTTTTTTTCGAACAAAATGAAGATTATTATCTTTGTGTCGTAACTAAAGAGTAATCGTTGGGTTATATAAATAAAACAATTATGCAGAACAGAATAAAACACCTACTACTTTTTGCTGTAATTTGTCTGACCTCCTGTGGAGGAGATGATAAATTACCCCTAGATGATAAAGGGAGAGAAGATTTCATAAGCTTTTACGAGCGGTTTTACAGGGACAGTAGTTTTCAGATGCAAAGAATAGAATTCCCTATGCTGGGCAACAACCCCGATGGCAGTACTGAAAGGTTTTTCTGGGATGAAGAAAACTGGGTTTATCAAAAGGGGATTGACCCTGAAGACGAAGATATAAAGTTGGTCCCGTTTTATGACATGGAGGAATTGATGCGTGCGCGGATTATTCTTCAAAACAGGTTTATGATCGAAAATTAATTTTCCCTGATTAACAACAAGTGGTATCTTACAGAATATTCAGGTGTACATGATATTGGATACTACAAGAATGGGAAAAACAATCCTAAAAAAAGCAATACTGCCGAAACAGAAATAAGTACAGAATCAGTGGAAGCAGAAACAGAAGAGACTTCAGAATAGGGTATCAGCGTTTTTTTTCTGTCTTTTTCAATTCCTCAACAATACAACTTTTACAGAATTCTATCTTTCCGGTTACCCTGTTCTTTTTCTTCAGAATTTCATATTGTTTAATAGTAACAACCTGTTGCTGCAAGAGAGGGAGTGCTAAAGAAGAGGTACTGTAAAAAATTACAGCAACAAAGGAGAGGGCAAAAGCAAAATGAGGTTTCCGGCTATTGTCAGGCTTTTGCATCAGACGGAGAACCCGACTTTTGAACAAAGTTTTAGCAAAGCACAAAACGAGACTCAGCGCATCATACTTTTTTTGATGTTCTTTGGCTTTCAGGAGTGTTTTTGCATAAAACCTGAAGTTCCCGCTATGTTCTGCTGCAAAATCATCAGCCACGTATTCATTCAACCTGTTGAGTTCATTTCTGAATACATAATACATGGGATGCATCCACCAAAACCCCCTGAGGACAAAGAAGAGAATTTGTTGCCAGGTATCCCTTTGTTTAAGGTGTGCAATTTCATGTAATAAAATCACTTCTTTTTCTTTCTCATTAAACTTATTTTCAAAATCTGAACAGGCAATAATATAATGAGAAAACAGGCTGAATGAACTAACCGGAACAGGTAATTTATTTTCGGGATATAAAATATAAAAAGTAGTACCTGCCAGGGTCCGTTTTTTCTTTGGGCTATTCACCAAAAAAACAAGACAGGCAATCTTCATTAACAAATCAAAGAACAAAAGGAACATGATACAAAGAAAGAACCAATATACCGGCAACTTACAAGCAAGAATAAAGTTATAACAAGCATTCGACTGATAGTATAAGACTTCAGACTGCTGTCTGACCTCACAATGACATTGTTCCACACTATTTGAAGCAGCAGCATAACATGCAACTAATTCATCGTCCTCTATATCGACCACATTCCACTGATTATACTCACTGTAATCGAAGAGAAATTCCTTTTCTATAGCAGCAGTATAATTAGGCAGTTCCGGAATAACAAAAGGGACTGCACAACTCAAAAAGATAGTACATAGGAGAAAGTATTTGGCCTGCAGAACCTGCATTCGATTTCTAAGGAGCGTAAAATAAAGCCCACCTCCAATAAAAGAGAGCAAAATAGAAATCAGCAGATAATTAACCATAATAATAATTTAAAAACTGAGAATATCCATAAGAAGAAATATCAATCCTCCAATAATTTTTTAAGTTCATCTAATTCATCCTGACTAACCTTTTCATCATCAACGAAGGCAGAAACAAGGTTGGTCATAGAGCCAGAAAAAACTTTATCGATAGCATTTTTGAGAAAGGATTTCTGATAATCACTTTTACTGATAAGCGGAAAATATTCATGTGTACGGCCGTAAGCCTTGTATCCTATAAAGCCCTTATCTTTCTCAAGGATTCTCACTATTGTGGAAATAGTATTGTAGGCAGGTTTTTTTCCATCATTATCTTTAGGCCATGCTTCGAGCAGGTCTTTGATAAAAACCTTTTTTTTCTGCCACAGCAGATTCATTACCTGCAATTCAAGCGGAGTCAGTATCCTTGTCATAAAATTAATATTAGTAAAGAGGAGTCAAAGCTTAACTAAAAACTAAGTTAAAAAACTAAATCCTAAGTTCCTAATTTAAAACGGACATTATGATAATGATAACTAATATAAATTAAGATTTGGCCCCTTCAATAATTTCGAATTTCCGGGTTATTGAGATCCCCTCTTCATCCACGACAGTAATGATATGATGTCCTTCCGGCGGGTTGAGTTCCATATAGTGTAATTCCTGCGTCTGACCGACATACTCATTATCGAGATGCCAAAATAGTTTGGCAGTAACATTACTGTGTTTAGCTTCGAAAACCGTTCTGCTTTTAGATTCGTCGAGGTTGGTGGGAATATAGATTTTCATATTATTTTGCGGATAGACAATAGCCACAGAAGACCTTCTTGAATTATTGATATTGGCAATACAATCGGAACGGAAATCGGGCAGGGTTCTGTAATCGGGATGTTTTTTTCTGTAATACCAACTTTGAGTGGGGGGCAATACGAAATAATTTTCGTGGGTCATATTCATAGGAGATTCACAATCGCTATGGACTCTGTAATTTTTGTCAGGCGACAGATTGATTTGTTTGTGGTACGGGCATATTTTAGATTTGCGAGTCACAGAAGGTTGAAAAAGGACCTCTGTTTCCGTACAATATTCAGATGCGAGATGACCGCTATGCCTGCAGACCTCCATTTTTTCTTCTTCATCGAAGGGTTGGTCAAACCAATCTCTTCCCGGGTTAAGCACATTAAAAATATCAAATAAGATGGGCGCGGCAGCGTGTACACCGACCAAGCCGGGACGGCCTTCGCCATCGGCATTCCCTGCCCATACAGCCACCACATACTGAGGAGTACATCCTACGGCCCAGGCATCTCTGAATCCAAAACTTGTACCGGTTTTCCAGGCCACTTTGTGCGCCGAGGGAAAACTTTTCCAGAATACTTCTTCATTGGGCCTCACTACTTCCTGCATCGCTTCGAAGGTATGCCAGATAGCGGAAGCTTTGAGGTGGGTATTTTTCTGAAGAACAACCTTAGCCTCCCCGGTTAATTTACCCTGAGATTTATCGAGAATAAAATTCAATTTTCTAAAATTATTTTTATCGTACAAGCCATCGTAATCATAGCAATTCTTAAGGTTGCGTGACATTCCCGAGTACATAGCTCCGAGATCCCATAAACTTGTTTCTGCCCCACCCAGAATTAGAGTAAGGCCATAGTGTTTGGCGGAATTTTTCAGGGTAGTCATTCCCAGGTTTCTCAATTTATCGGCAAAACGCATCATTCCATATTTTTTGAGCATATGCACCGAGGGAATATTGAGTGATTTTGTAATTACCTGATTTGCCTTGACCGCTCCGGAGTAGCTCTCGTCGTAATTTTTGGGGGTATATGAGCCAAAGTGGGAAGGGATATCAGGAAAAAGAGTTTGAGGGGTCATTTCACCATCGTGCAACATTGAAGCATATAAAAACGGCTTTAGAATTGAGCCTGAGGACCTGGGTGCAGTAATAATATCCACAGCAGGACTATGTTCCTTAGCGGCATGTGGGATATTGCCTGCATAGGCCATCACATTCCCTGTTTCGACCTCGATGACAAGGGCAGCAGCATTATAAATTTCGTTGGATTTAAGCACCTGATAATGTCTGTCGAGAATATCATTCACCTGTTGTTGAATATTGGCATCTACAGTAGACCGGATTAAGCCATTGCTTTTCTTTTTGAGCACCCATTCCCTGTGCACTTTTTCGAGCAGATGAGGGCATATTCTTGGCAGAGGTTTAGGTTTTCGGGGCAAAGATTCCAACTTAGCCAATGCACAGGTAATGCTATCCATTTTACCATTTGTATACAGTTTATCAAGTAACCAATTACGTTTCTTTAGTAATTTGCTTCTGTTTCTGCTGAGGTGAATCAGAGAAGGGCTGTTAGGGAGCACCGCCAACATAGCCGATTCTGCCCATGAAAGTTGTTTGGGGCTACGGGCGAAGTATTTCCAGGCAGCGGCATCAAGACCTACTACATTACCGCCAAAGGGAGCATTAGAGGCATAAAAGGCAAGAATTTCAGTTTTGGAGTAAGACCATTCAAGTCTTGTAGCCAAAATAGCTTCTTTAATTTTTTCAAAGATTGTTCTGTTGGGGTTAAGGCGGGACATTCGCAGAGTCTGCATAGATATTGTACTTCCGCCACTCACCTTACGTCCCTGTTGCGCATTAAGCTTTATTGCCCTTAGAATTGCCCAGATATCAATGCCCCAATGCGATTCGAATCGTTTGTCTTCATAGGCAATAATAGCCTCACAGAACTTATCGGGAACGGTATCATTGTGAGGAAAGCGCCATTGTCCATCACCGGCAATTTTGGCACCGAGCAGCTCGCCGTTTTTATCAAAAAGCACCGTAGAGACCGGCATATTGAACAATTGCCCCGGAAGAGAAAAATAATAGGCAATCAAAGCAATTAAAAGTAGCCCAAGGACTTTCTTTTTATGTTTTTTGATGGTTTTCATGCTGTAAGTTGCGAATTATGATTAGAAAAATAAAGATCTGAATCTGATGAAAGATACATGATACAATGTTCAAAAATTAATCCGTACCACTTACTAAGCAATAGTCTTTATTAAAAGGTAGATTTCGGGAGCAAATGGAAGATAAAAACCATTTGCCTTTTATTAATGTTGTTTTACAAATTTAGCCTTGGTTGAATACTGTCCTTTATAATATTCCAGAATATAGGCCCCTGCGTCAAAACCAGAGACATCAATACTTTCTGTCAGAAAATCATCTGCTACTGCTTTATCAAACAATAAATTTCCTGAGAGGTTGAATATTCGGATTTGGGCATCGGGCATAATTTCTTCTGAATTTTTAACTACATGAATAATATGGCTTGTAACAGAAGGAAAAACCATGATATCCGGCAAATCTTTTAAATCAGACCGGTGCACAGCGATAACATTTGATCTTTCAAAACCATTAGGCAGCTGCACAGAGATACGATAATAGACCAATTCTCGGTAGATATTATTATCGGTGAAGGCGTATTTTTTAACAGGGTCAGTATTCGTTTCCGGCAGCAGAGTGCTTACTTCATGAAAAACCACCGCGTCGAGCGAACGTTCTATAATAAAAGCAATGACATTATGTTCCCCTTCGGTCGTCCAGTTGACATCAATGCCGAACTCCGTGGTTTGTCCTGAAAAGGTGGAGATATTTACAGAATCGGGCTGAGCGAATAATGAGGTAGAAAAAGTAAACAATAAAAGGCTAATAATGTATAAATGTAAAGTTTGTACAGGCATAAAATTGCGGGTGGGAATATTAATTCAATAATTATAAAATTGTAAAATCATTTGCAGGGATAAGCAGTTTGGTTTTGTATTTTTTACTAAAATATTTTTTTATTATTTAAAAATAAAACAATGATCATTTTCAAAAACATCTTCCAAACTGTTAATTTCAACGTATTAATTCTATGGATGAAAAGATGACTTGATGAACATAATGATTAGTCGGTACTACAGGGAAAGTGATACTGAATCACTTAGATTCCTTATTACAAATTACGCAAAAAAGAAGAATTAAGTTACAAAAAAAGCTTCTGAAACTAAGTTTCAGAAGCTTAAATAATATCGTATCAAAAATGATTATTTTCTTTTTTTCTTGATAGAGTCCTGTTCTGTTCCAAAAACCCTGTCCCAGAAAACATTACTGAGGCCAAAGCCTTTGTCGTGGTCTACATAGTGATGGTCGAGGTGATTTTTCTGAATATTGCGGAACCATTTGTTTTTGAATTTGGCATAATGCGTTGCATAGTGCATCATATCATAAGTAATGTATCCGGCAACGAAGGCAGCAAAAAAAGCATGTAACATAAAAACAGTGCCACCAAACAGCATAACGATAAAAAGGTAAAACAACCAATAGGTCAATGCTGCCAAAGCAAGACTTGCAGTGGTAGGGATGACCAAACGCATAGAGTCATTCGGATAGTCGTGATGACAACCATGAATCATAAAATGCAACCTTTTACCGAAGGCACTATCTATCTGCAGGTGAAATAAGTAGCGGTGCAAAAAGTATTCAAAAACAGTCCAGACAAACACCCCTGCGACGAAAAGCCCGGCAATCTGCCATCCTGTGAGTGAACCGTAAGCAAAGGAAGAATAAGCAAAATAAAGTACAACAGGTACAAAGACAATAGGTACCATAATAGGGTGTGCCCTGGAGAAGTAGTCTAAAAGGTCATTTTCAAACATTCTCGGAGATTCGTCTTTTGCAGATATAAACTGATCTTTCGTTTTCATAAATTTGTAGTTTTAATCAAATAACTTTAAGGACATTATAAAAAAGATACTATAACAAACCTTTTAAATCTTATTGACTCGCTGCAAAGATAACATTTTTTTTTCTTAATAGCAGAGAGAAGCATAAAAAAAACAGGTAGCCCTATTTAAAGGACAACCTGTTTAAAATATTGTTTAAGTCTTGAATACTAAGCTTCGGTAACTTCTTCTTCAGAGTTAGTTTCCTCTGCCTCTTCAACTACAGGCGCATCAAATATATTTTTCTCGCCGGTTGTATCCACCACGACAGGAGTAGCAATGAAAATTGAAGAATAAGTACCCACCATGATACCGATCAGCAAGGCAAAAGCAAAGCCACTGATTCCGGAGCCACCAAAGAGGAACAGAACCAAAACCACAAACAAAGTAGTCAAAGAAGTAATACATGTACGACTTACCGTGTTATTGACCGCCATATTGACAATATCTTTGAAGCTTGCTTTATCCTGCATATCTCTTCCAACCTCTCTGATACGGTCAAATACTACCACTGTATCATTGATCGAATACCCGATAACAGTAAGGATAGCGGCGATGAAAGCCTGATCGATCTCGAGTGAGAAAGGCAGAATACCTTTAAAGATAGAGAATATAGACAAGACAAACAAAACATCATGTACAAGGGCAGCCAAGGCACCTGCACTATATTGCCATCTGTTGAAACGAGCAAAGATGTAAAGGAAAATAAAGATTAAGGAAAGAATTGCAGCCCAACCGGCAGAATTACGAATATCATCTGCAATAGTAGGACCTACTTTGGAAGAAGCGCTAAGATAAAAAGCCCCTTCAGCTCCCCCTTCAACAGGTTCTCCTGCAGCAAAAAGTTCATAAGAGAGGTCATTACCTGTATATTTAGTGGCAGCTTCATAAACTTTCAGCAAAACCAGGGAGTCTGAATTCACTTCAGCATTATCCTGAAGGAAAGAAGTAGTGACCTTGGCCTGAGTAGATTTACTAAATTCTCTTACTATAGCTTTATCAGCATTTTCTTCATCAAGACCTACCGTTGAGAAGGAAGCAATAATTTCAGACTTGAACTTTTGGACATCCACATCTTCAGAAAACTGAACCGTGTAGGAACGTCCCCCTTTGAGGTCTACCCCCAATTCGAAACCAGTTGTAACGATAGAAACAATACCTATAGCCAGAATAACACCTGAAACAGCATAGGCAATTTTTCTTTTAGAGACGAAATCAATACCCGGGTTAGACAAAATATTCTTAGACCAGTTGGCCCAGACTTTTACTTCCTTATTTTTCTCCATGAAGTAGTCAAATATCATACGCCCGATCAAAACAGCAGAAAAGACAGAACATACAACACCAATAATAAGAACAGTAGCAAAACCTTTAATAGGTCCGAGACCAAACTTAAACAAGATGACCGCCACTATCAGCGTAGTGATATTGGCATCGAGGATAGCAGAGTATGAATGGCTGAATCCTTTTGAGATTGCTTCTTTCCATTGAACACCTGCCCTTAATTCCTCCCTGATACGTTCAAAGATAATTACATTTGCATCTACCGCCATACCAATAGTAAGCACGATACCTGCAATACCCGGGAGAGTTAAAACCGTTCCGAAAGATGCAAGAGAACCAAAGATAAAGAACACGTTCAATATCAAGGCGAGGACAGCAATTACCCCCGACATGGCATAGTATCCGAGCATATATAAAAGCACGAGGATAAAACCTGCAATAAGAGAGAACAAACCGGCATTGACAGTTGCGGCACCTAAGGTAGGACCAACGACCGCTTCCTCAATAATTTCAGGTCTGCTTGGCAATTTACCTATACTTAAGATATTTGCAAGGTCTCTTGCTTCCGTTACCTCTTCGAAGCCACCTGAAATAGAGGTATTTCCGTTAGGGATAGGTTCGTTTACATTTGGAGCTGAATAAACTTTGTTATCGAGTACTACAGCAACCTGACGGCCGACATTATCTGTAGTCATTTTTTTCCAGATACGGGCGCCTGCCTGATCCATAGAAAGCGAGACGGCAAAACCAGGACCTGAAGGATTAGGAGTAGCATAGGATTGGATTACCCTTTCTCCGTTCAGTTTAGAAGTTTTTAACCCTTTGGTATTAAGGGCAAACAATTCCAGGTATTTTTTGCCTTCCTCAGTAGTAAAAGGCTTGGACTTCCAGACAAATTTAGCACCACGCGGCAATACTTTTTGAGCTTCAGGACCATTAAGAATTGCTTCTACAGCAGCCACATTAGCCAATTCAGCATATCCGATGGTAGCTGTTCTATCATAATTAGTCCGTGGGAAATTAGGTTGAAGGACAGAGAACAAAGGACCGAAGTCAGTAGAATCTTCAGCCAGGATATTATCCGTAGAATCTCCGAGAAGGTTTACATCATTGCTATCGGGTTCCCCACCTAAGAGATCAATCACTTCACTTGTATCAGGTTCTTCAGTTATTGTTTCCGGTTCTTCAACATCTGTAGAAAGCGTATCATTGGCTTCATCTTCCAATCTTTTAATTTCCTTCAGATTATCATTGAGCGTATTTAACTGATTCAGTATATCAATATTTTCATACAATTCCCAGAATTCCAGATTAGCAGTAGCGACGAGATATTTTCTTGCACGTTTAGGGTTTCTGACACCCGGCAATTCCACCGTAATTCTATCGGTCGTTTTATCGAGAGACACAACAGGTTGCGCAACACCAAAACGGTCAATACGTTGTTTCAGCAGGTTGTAAGTACTTTCAACCGTTTCACTTGCAATTTTTCTGATAGCCACTAAAACTTCATCATTAGAAGACTCGATAGTAACATCATCTTTCAGTTTTGCGTTCACAGCAAAGATACGGGCAAGCGATTTATTCGTTTTGGCAGCATAAGCTTCACCAAATAGCGTCACATAATCCGTTTGCGCAGACTTTTGAGCTACCAAGGCATCTTCCAAAGCAGCCCGAAAATCGATATCGCGGCTATCATTGGCAAGAGCGATGATCATATCTTTGAGGTCCACCTGCATAACAACAGACATACCCCCCTGAAGGTCAAGCCCCCATGCTATTTGCTTTTGTTTCAATTCCTGATAATTATACTTTTTAACCATAGGAATAGAGAAAACAATCTCACTTGAAACGGAATCGATATAGGCGTTCCGAAAAGAATCCCTTCGTTCTTCTTTAAGGAGAAGATTTGTTTCATTAGCTACAGCTGCTGCTGCATAATTGTCGGCGTTTGTTTCTACCCTGTTGGTAGGAAACCAAAGCATAAACTGATAGGAGACTACCAATAATGCTATAATTGTAAAAAATTTAATCAGTGCTTTTCCTTGCATTTCTTATATTATTTATATTAAAAGTATTCTAATAAACGGAATAAGCTCAATGAAATCTGTTGAGAAGTAATAGTGCATATCCGGATTCACATCAACCTGCAAAAACTAGTGTTTCGGACAGGTATTGACAGGCGTTTCCTGACAAATTGAGTGCAAATATAGAATTTTTTAAGTATGATTTTAAAATTAGCCGGATTTATTGAGCATCCCTGAATAATTTGCGATGCAGGGATAAGAAAACAAGAACAATAAACGGGCAGTTTTTCTGTATCAAAGAAGTTTGAAACAGCATATTGGCAGGGTTAAAAACAAAGAGTCGGCCCCCTGGCTACTTAAAGCATAAAAAGAGCCGGAGGGCCTCTGTTGGGCGTATAAAAATCAAAAAGTCGGTAAAAGGAATCGTTTTCGTTTATGCAAAACGACCTCTTAAATACAAAATCAACAAACTTAATGAGATAAGAAGAAGAAAATGAATCAATAATTGAAGGAAGCTCCTCATTTTTCTCCACTTTTTTTGCCTCGGCCTCACTGGATTTAGTTATTCTGGGCACATCATCTACCGGCAATAAGGGCAACAACTGTTTTAACAGAAGGACAGAATCCACCTTACTGCTAAGGCCTGAATGTTCCGTATTATACTGAATAGAGTCAGAGGCAGATTCAACAGATACAAGAATAAATTGTTGTGATGAGGGTACCGAGTAAGAGAACTGAAAAGCGATAGACGCTACAGCAATAAAAAAAGCAGTGATACCGACAAAAGATTTATCCATCAGACGGGTAAAAAGTTAATTAAAGCATGAAAGTAAATAAAATAATCATTAAAGAGGCTAAAATTTATAATAATTTTCTCTTAAAGTTATAAAATACAAGCAATTACAAAAAGCATAGGAGCTTAGAGCACATTAACTTCCGTTTCTAGGGCAACACCATATTTATCGAGGACAGAGGTTTGAATAGCCTTTGCCAGGTTCCATATCTCCGTACCCTTTGCATTGCCATAATTAACCAAGACCAAAGCCTGATTAACGTGCACCCCTGCATCTCCTTTGCGGTAACCTTTCCACCCTAAATCATCAATCAGCCATCCTGCGGCTAATTTGACCTCCTTTTCACCAACAGGATAAAAGGGCATATCAGGAAATTGAATTTTAAGGTTAGAGAATTGCGTAAGAGAAATTACGGGATTTTTAAAAAAAGAACCTGAGTTGCCAATTTCAGCGGGGTCAGGAAGTTTTTGTTTTCTTATTTTTATCACTGCATTACTGAGGGAACGGATAGAAATTTCTTCTTTTGATTCCTCCAGAATATCTTTAATGATACCATAAGAAGTATTAAAGACCGGTATTTTATTTAGCTTTAGCAAGACCCTGGTAATACAGAATTTTCCTCTTAGTTCCCTTTTAAAAACACTATCACGATACCCAAACTGACAATCTTCATGGTTAAATTTGATAAAGTCTCCTGTTTTGAGGCAAATTGCTTCAAGGCTATAAAAAACATCTTTTAGCTCAACACCATAAGCACCAATATTTTGAATAGGGGCAGCCCCGACAGAACCCGGAATTAAAGAAAGGTTTTCAATGCCGGCAAAGTCCTTATCAATACACCACATAACCAAATCATGCCACACCTCTCCTCCTCCTACTCTTATAATGACCTCAGAATCATTCTCTCTTAGAACTTCAATACCCTTTATTTTATTATGAGCAACCAACCCTTCAAAATCTCTGGTAAACAGCACATTTGACCCACCTCCAAGCAGCATAAAAGGCTCTTGAACGGGGACAAAATCCAATAAATCTTTTTCAGTTCTGAACACTACAAATTTTGCAGCATTGACAGAAATACCAAAAGTATGATGTTTTTTTAAAGAAATATTTTCTTGCATGAATACACAGTTAATTAATAATTAACAGCAATAGGTCTATACTATGATTCAAAAACAATACAGGGGAATATTGTAAATATGTGACATGGTCAACAAGCAGAAATATCAAATAAAAATTACCTGTAATACATTAAAACGCCACCGCAAATAGTCAGGACAGCCATGCAAAGAGTCGATAACCTTAAAGATAATTTCATGCTATTAACATGGGATAGAATTAGCTTTTTATGATTTGGGTATTTAGAAATAATTTCCTGATTCAGTTTATTCATATCAAACAAATGTGCTTTCCCGAAACTTATACCAAGTTCCGCAAGTTGTTTAAAAGTTCTGAATGTTTTTATTCTAAAAAAAACATTAATCAATAACAACAATGCAAAAACTACAATTGTAAGAGTAATAAGGTTATCCCGCATAATAATAATCTGTCATTTCAGGTTTTTATTTATAATACATACAAATTTAATAAATAAAACATAATACAACTATATTTATATCACAATTTATTTTTTTTAAAAGAGCCAGGTAGAGATAAAGAAAAAAATCGCCCGATCAAAGAGGTAATTCAACCAATTAATTCTTGCACTGAAAGTGCTTTTTCCATAAAATGGAACAAATTTAAACACAAGAAATACATAAGCAGTTAAATAACAGCAACTTAATACTTGGTACTATTTTTTCTTTTATAAAAGTACCATAAAAACTATCAACAATCGGTTTCTGTGTTCAATAAATGTAATTTTCATTCAATTTCAACTCGAAAATATAGTTTTTATTACTATTAGAGTTATAAAAGCATTTATTTTCCGAACAACAATTCAACCGGAGGCAATACTACGAGCTATTCTTAATACTTTTTGAAGTGTTATAATTAATTATGAAACTTTTCAGGAGGTGTTTTACTATTTTTTCAAAATTAAAAAAATGAATCAATATGAAAAACACATGACCACAAAGGGAATCATATCAATTAATAACGCATATATAACACATTGACTATCCATATTAATTCAGTTGGCACGTTTTTGCAACTATAGATATCAAGCGTCGATAATTAAGTTATCACATTTTGAAATTGCCGGATAGTCTGAATTTGATTTTATAGTTTCGTACACACTCGAGGATACAGTTTTTAGCACTGTTAGAGCAAAATAAAAAAGGATTCGTTGATTAACTGACAAAAAAAATGAAAAGTAGCTTTTCAGGAGACAATATTTCAGAAAAAAATTTATGCTGAGAAAACAAATACAAA
>CAJQOX010000265.1 GCA_905480075.1 uncultured Aureispira sp.
CACTATTTGTTTAATTTTCAAGGGTTCGGATTCATGATATGTTGACATTCCTCCCATCGTCATGTTCCTGTCGAAATAATGCATCAGGATCTCTATATTGTTCCAGATAGACAAACAATTCATCGACAAGACGATATTTATAGTCACTACCAATAATTCTGTTGCGACTGACCATATCACAGGCAATTTTCAGTTTTTTGGTAATAAAAAACAAATCGAGAAAATCATTTTTCAACTGCAGGTTTTCATTATAGGTTCGCCCTCCCTGCGTAAGGAAATTGACATCGAGTTCCTTGTGGTAAGAAAATTTTTCCCAATATAAGCCTTCTACATCGGTATAAAGATTATCACTATTTCTTAATATCTTTCGGTGAATAGCATCATAATCTTTAAATTGTTTTCGTTGCCGAAGTTCAGCAAGCACTTTAATATGATGCGCATTCCTTTTTTCTTCGTGTGAGGTAATCACTAAAAAATCGTGTAAAAGACCAAGTAATTTTGAAGAGATACTATGTAAGGTACTCTTATTAAATTTTTCTCCGGGAAATAAAATTTTGAAAATTCTTTCTTTTTCGAGCTTGTGACTTTTTTTGGGAACAGCTACATATTTGGAAAGATAGGCACATAACTTAATAACACCTTCATGTTTATTATAGAAAGGGGAATTAACATAGTCGGAAAATCTGGTAAATTCTCTTGAATCAAGATGTTCCAGAAGCTTAACTAATTTTGTCTTGTGCATTTATAACAATTCTTCAAAAAATATTTACAAATAATAAACCAATTTAAGGAAAAGCATCATTAAAATTAAACATCCAAATGATAAACTAACAGAGAATTATAAAGTTAATTTAAAAATGAAAGTTGTTTCATCCCAAATCATTCAATGATGAACCAATTTTCAGTAGGTCTCGCCGAAAGCTGAAATTTGCATTAATTGTATAATTTTGCAATCATTGACGGGAAATAAGGCAATGAAAAATTTCAAAATCTTTGACATAAACATTAAGCTATTTTGTAATTTTTTTTGATATTTAACAGTTGATTCTGCATTTGCATATCACCACATTAGATGATGCAATGAGCGTAATTTTCATTTTTAGATTAAAAAACTTGAAAAAAATAAATAAATTAAAGAATCAAATAAAATATAGTTCGCTTTACTTTAAAAATAATAAAAAGTTTTAATTGAATTAATTACATATAAGTAATTATAAAACAATAAAATACATAATAATATTTTTAAATACATGGAAGTAAAGCTAAATTTTGTATTTTTAATTTGGCAAATTAATTGTCATATTCGTATTATCAAAGTCCCCAAAAAAAAGATTAAACACATTTTAATAAATTACTTTGCTCACACACAAAACTAATCAGGGCTGCAAACAAAAAAATAATGATAAAAAATTATAGCAAAAAAGTAAAATTCCTTATTTGTGCAACTATCCTGTTTCTGAGTTTTTGCAGCAGAACATATGCACAGAATATTTCCATCAGCCATCTTGTTGACAGCAGTTGTTATCTTCATGTATCTCTTGTTGACAGCAGCAACAATATTCTAAGCAATAATCCTCCCTATTTATTTTCAGTTGGCAACAACAACATCAACAGCAATTCAGCAGCTATGACAAGTCTTGACATGTCAAATATGTTGAACGGAGTTTACTCAATTACTGTAGTGGACGGGTCTTTGACGACTTATAACAGTGCAGTAACAATTAATTGTGGACAGACTCCCGGCCTTCCTTCAAATACATTCCTCAGCGACTCAACAAACAATGCTTTCAATTGTTCGACTTGTAATGGTGTTGCAACAATTAGTGTTGTAAATCCGAACGGTCTGTATACTTTTAACTGGAGTAACGGATACATAGATACCATGACAACATCCAGTTTTCAGCCTAATTTATGTCCCGGGAATTATTTTGTAAATGCCACGGACAGTAATGGATTGACTACCTCTCACTCTTTTTCTATTCTATGTAATGCAAACCCGAATACTACATCATGTTACCAATCAATAACTGTATTCCTTGACCAAAATGGTTTAGCTACTATAAATCCGCAGGACCTTAATTCATTGACCATCGACCCGGATTCTACAATTGCTTATATAATTGATGAAACAGGTAATTTTTATACCGATTATACATTCAACTGTAATGATATAGGATATAATAATCTCAGCCTTTACTTTTATGATTCTTTAACAAACCTTACGGACACTTGTGATATTCTTATTCAGGTATCCGATTCAAACGGGGTATGCAATGGTGCTCCCTCTATAAATTATGTTATTCAGGGATCCGCGACCAATGCAAGCAGCTGTAATAGCTGCGATGGCATTTTTGTTATTAATTCAGTTTTAGATACAATTACTTCTCAGGCTGCTCCACAACCTTACAGCTATCTATGGTCCAACAACAGTAATAACGGCCCCACAATTATAGGAATGTGCCCCAACCAATTATACACTGTCACTGTTACCGATATAAACGGCATACAGTACATAGAAAGTATTACTGTAGGTTGTAATGGTTCTTCTGCCGGTAGTTGTGTCGACACAACACTTATAGACCCCAATCTGACCTGTACAGGAATTTTTCTTCCGGTTTGTGGCTGCAATGGTCAAACCTATGTCAATGCATGCATAGCAGAAAACCAATTTGGAATATCCAACTGGACAAATGGTATTTGCGGAAGCTCCGCGATAAATATAAACGGCTCTGTTACGCCTGCAAACAGTTGTGACATTATAAATTGTACAGGCAGCATTATACTGAATCCAAGTGGTGGCGTTCCTCCGTATAATTACGCCTGGAGTAGCCCGATAACCGGAAGTACAGCATCCGGACTTTGTTCCGGCATTTATTATGTTACAGTTAGCGATAGTGTAAATAATGTTGCCATATCCACTATGACGGTTGGTACTGCCGGATGTGTTTGGCCCGGTGATACGGATGATAATACAATAGCCAATAATTTTGATTTACTTTCTATTGGGCTTGCCTTTTCCGATACAGGATCTATTCGTTTAGATAGCAGTATCACCTGGTCGGCGCATGTTGCGCAGGACTGGACAATCCCATCAATTAACGGCCTGCCGAATCATAAATATATTGATTGTAATGGTGATGGTATAATTAACACAAATGACATAACCGCTATTCAGCAAAATTACGGTTCCTCCTATTATCGTTCTTCCGGTTCCCTTTGGGGGCCAATTCCTTTTTATCTGCAATCCGTCATTTCAAATCCGGGAGATACAGTGAGTCTTCCACTTATCCTTGGAGATAGTATCAATCCGGTAAATAATGCCTATGGACTGGCGTTCACAATCAATTACGATCCGACATTGATACATCCGGGTTCAATTACCATCAATTTCGACAGCAGCTGGCTTGGCAATGATTTGATGGACATACAAAAAAACTTTGGTTCTTCAGGGAGCCTGGATGTTGCGGTCAGCAGGAAAAACCAGTTATCTATATCGGGATTCGGAGATATTGCAAGAGTCGACTTTACTATCAAAGATGACATGATAATAGGCAAGGTAAATAACCCCGGCAATAATTTAGCCGCCGCATTCGGGATAACAAACATCAGATTAATTGATGAGCAGAATAATGAAACTGGTACAAACCCACAAACAGGTTTAGTGACTATTATTACAGGGACGGGAATAAACAATATAAACAATGATTTGAATATTAAACTTTTTCCGAATCCTGCAAGAGAAATATTACATATAATCAGTAAAGAAGCAGAGGTACAATCTATTCGTTTGTACACAGCTACAGGTCAATTGGTTCAGAGTATTGACAGTCCATCCCCTGAAAACAACCGCATTAATACCAGCGAACTCAGCGGAGGAATTTACTTTATCAGTATACAAACCCTGAAGGGGATATACAATAACCGAATTCAGGTAATTCGTTAATAATTTGTTCTTTAGGAAGTAAAAATTAAAAAAACATTCTGTAAATTATTACAGAATGTTTTTATTTAATGGTAGAAAAAGAAAGCCAGAATTTGCCTGACCAGCTGATTCTTATATAAAAAATTTATAACTATCAAGCCATTTTGAGAACGCCTAACTCCTTCCCTACTTTAGTGAAGGCCGCTACCGCTTTCTCCAGGTGATGACGATCATGAGCAGCAGACATCTGCACCCGAATCCTTGCTTTTCCTTTGGGGACAACCGGAAAATAAAACCCAATTACATAGATACCCTCATCAAGCAACTTTGCAGACATTTTCTGAGAAAGGACGGCATCATACAACATTATAGGTACAATAGCATGATCACCGGGAACGATATCAAAGCCCGCTTGCGTCATTTCCCGTCGGAAGAACATAGTATTTTCTTCAAGTTTGTCACGTAGTTCCGTGCTGTTGCTCAGCAAATCGAGCACTTTGATAGAGGCTCCGACAATAGAAGGTGCTACTGTATTGGAAAAAAGATAAGGACGCGAGCGTTGACGTAACATTTCGACAATTTCTTTACGTGCAGCAGTAAAGCCACCGGATGCACCGCCAAGGGCTTTCCCAAGGGTACCTGTTATAATATCTACGCGACCCATCACATTTCTGTATTCGTGAACTCCTCTTCCCGTTTTACCCAAAAAACCAGTAGAATGACATTCGTCTATCATCACCATAGCATCATATTTGTCGGCCAGGTCACAGATTTTATCCAATTGAGCAATCGTTCCATCCATAGAGAAAGACCCGTCTGTAACGATCAACCTTCTGCGGGCAGATTGAGCTTCTATCAATTGCTTTTCGAGGTCCTCCATATTATTGTGTTTATACCTGAAACGTGCCGCTTTGCACAAACGGATACCATCAATAATAGAAGCGTGATTCAATTCATCAGAGATAATAGCATCTTCTTTGTGGAGAATAGGCTCGAAAACACCTCCGTTAGCATCAAAGGCAGCGGCATATAGAATCGTATCCTCCATACCGAGAAACTCAGAGAGTTTAAGTTCCAATTCCTTATGAATATCCTGCGTTCCACAGATAAACCGAACGGAGGACATTCCATAGCCATGAGAATCGATAGCAGCTTTAGCAGCCTCAATCACCTCAGGGTGAGAGGACAAACCCAAATAGTTATTTGCACAGAAGTTAATTACCTCTTTGCCTTCGGCAGTTTTGATATCTGCTGCCTGTGGAGAAATAATAATACGTTCTTCTTTATAGAGGCCAGCCTCTTTTATATCATTAATTTCCTTTTCGAGCGATTCTTGTACATTCTTAAACATAAAGTTGTTATCAGATTAAAAGTTATAAAAACATTTTTTCGTCGTATTCAGATGTTCCTTTATTTTTTATTTTAAGGAGATTATGAATCATATCCTTGGTCATAGCCGCAAGGTCAAATTCTTCTTTCCATCCCCAATCGTTCCTGGCATAGGAATCATTCATAGATTCGACCCATGATTCAGCTATTTTTTGTCGAAAATCGGGATTATAGGAAATTTGGAAATCCGGAATATGTTTTTTGATCTCTGCTGCTAATTCTTCAGGAGAAAAACTCATAGAACGAACATTATAGCCATAATGCATAGATAGCTTATCTGCAGGCGCATTCATCAGTTCAAGAGTAGCCCTGATTGCATCCGGCATATACATCATTGGTAAGTGCGTATCAGAATCAAGAAAACATTCGTAAGGTTCCCCTGCTACTGCTTTATGAAAAATATCGACAGCATAATCCGTTGTTCCTCCACCGGGCAGAGACTGATAGCTGATAAGGCCCGGATATCGGATTGAACGAACATCGACGTTAAATTTTTTGTAATAATACTGAGCAAGATGTTCCCCTACTTCCTTGGTAATACCATACATAGTTTCCGGCTGTAGTACAGTAAATTGCGGTGTTGCTTTTTTAGGAGTCTGACCACCAAAAACAGCAATTGAGCTGGGAAAATAAATTTTATCGAGCTTTTCCTGTCGGGCAACTTCCAGAACATTAAACAAACCATTCATGTTGACATCCCAGGTTTGGCGGGGATTTTGCTCTCCCTTGGCAGAGAGAAGTGCTGCAAGATGATAGATCTGAGTAATTTTGTGTTTTTTTACTATTTCAAACAATTTTTGACCGTCGAGGATATTCAACTTTTCGAAATGGCCAATAACGCTGTTTCGTGGAGAGGAGATATCGGAAGTAACCACATTAGGAATACCGTATGATTCTCTGAGAGCATGGCTTAAGACAGTTCCAATCTGACCTTCGGAACCTATTACCAAAATTTTATCTGCACTCATTACTGTTGGATTTTTAGATTTTCATATAAAAAAAGAATAGCATTGATTTTTGGTAGCCCAAATATCTGCTTTTTTAACTAGAAATGGTTATAAAACCAATAAAATTTAAAAAGATAAAATAATATAGATTTTTGATTTTAAAATAAAAAAAGCTTATGATTATTGGATTATAGAAATTATTATAAATAATTATTCAATAAAAATAGATTTTCAGACTTTGTTTTTTAAATTATAAAAAAATATAAAGTATAAATGCGACAAATAATTATTCTGTTTTTATTCCTTATTGCAAGCCGCTTCAGCAGTGCCTGCAGCGCAGCCTATCAGTACAGTTTATTTCCTTTGGGTAGCAGCATGGGACAACTTCTGGTTTTGGAGGTCGAATTCAATCGATATCTTTCTACTCCCGATAATCAAATGATGCAAATTGGTGGTCGCTTTGACAATAAGAACAATGATATAGAAGTACGTTGGAAAGGTAGTATTAAACTTTACCGAATAGAAGCGGATAGTATGATTTTGGTTGAAGACCTGGGTTTTACTGATTTGCTGGACAGTGAGTATAAAGAAGCATTGCTTCCATTTTTCAAAAAAGCTTTTGAGACTGCAATTAAAATGCCTATGTTCGAAGAAGCCGTACTTGAGAAAGCAGGGATTTGTCACCACGACCGTTCCTGTAACTTCATTAAATTGACAATTGATGAAAAAAACTCAAAATTTTACGCAAGTTCCAATGAAAAGGGGTTTAAAAACAAAAAATGTGTAGTTAATTTTTCGAAACAAACACTGCAGAAAGTTGAAAACTCTACAAAAATTAAATTTACTGACTTTGATAATATAGACAAGGAATATCAGATAGATTTCTTCAGGCTTTGGAGTCCTCAGACGGTTCGAAGATATTCAATTGGAGGGCAAACTGTTCAGGTATTTACAATTGGAAGAGGAGATAAAAGCCGTTATACCCTTAAAAAAGAAGAAAAATGGAGGGAACCGATGCTGGAAACAGTTGCACATTATACTCAGGGTAATGATGTATTGTTTCATGGGCAACGATTTGATTTCCTCCAAATATTTTGAATTAATAGTTGGATAAACGGCTGATTTCTGTAAATTAGCATCTGATTTTAATATCCATTTTCAATCTTTCCATTTTACACTATGCAGAACGACGAGAACTTAGAACCTGAAGAAGAAAAAACACCTGTAGAACAGCCTGAAGAAACAACTGAAGAAATTATTGCCGATGAATCTATCCCCAATAAAACTGGAAAAAAAGGCCTCTTTGCTGCTTTGGCAATTTTGATAATAATAGCAGGCTTATCCTTTAAATTTCTTTATAATACCGAACCGGCACCCCCTTCAGAATCAATTATCAGTCTGGAACAAGCAAAACACTTGTCTGATAGTCTGTATAATGAGCTTAAACGTGCATTAGCTGTTTATAAGCAGGAAAACGAGGAATTGTATTCACAAATTGCGCGTAAAGAATCTGAACTTGAAAGTCAGTATTCAAAAATTAAAAGACTTATAAAGCAGGCTGGACGCGACAAATCTGCAAAAAAAGAGATTCAATCAAAACTTCAAAACCTGGGTCTTGAATTGAAAAACCTGAAAATCTATGTAGAGAACCAAACACTAGATCTTGAAGAACTTAGAGTTGAAAACAGACGATTAATTAAAGAAAAAGAAAAATTGGATGCCTTATATGCTTCAGAATTAGAGGAAAAACAACGACTTTTACTTGAAGGTGAGGTCATGAATGAGGCAAATGAAGAACTCAACAGGAAACTGAATACGGCCTCTGTACTTCAGTCAAAAGGAATAAATGCACAGATATTAAAAATAAAAGCAAACGGAGAAAGGAAAAAAGTACATTTGGCAAAAAACGGGGAGTTGATAGAAGTTTGCTTTGAAATTGTTAGAAATGAGGTCTGCGAGCAAGGGGCAAATCGTTTTTTTCTTCTGATTAAAGACCCTACAGGTGCCGTAGTCTCAGACCAAAACAGGGGTTCAGGAAAATTGACATTATTTGACAATAACCAGCAAATCGGATATACTACCTGCAAAATATTTGATTATAATACCAGTGTTCAAAAGCTCTGTATGGAATGGTACGCTTATCCTACCACCATGTTCAGGGCAGGAACTTATAGTATAGAATTATATAACAAAGGGAGACAGGTAGGGCAATATAAATTGATTACTAAGTAGTTATTACAACCTGATAGTAGCACTACCCTCCCCTAATTTGTCCCGGATATCATTTTTGAACTGATCAAGTGATTTTTGGGTATAAGACAAGGGGATAATAAAAGAATCTGTCTGAATAGATTTTTTTACCACCTCTACAGCCGTTACTTTTATCCTGACCCCATCCACCAACATTTCAAAACCCAGTGGAAAACCTTCCACATCCCCGATCGTTTTCTCTATCTGAGACAGTACTTCGGGTCGTAATTTATCCGTGAGGTACAAAATAAGTTTATCATTTTCTGTTCCGCCAATAGAAACCTCCGCTTTGTAGCAGGAATAATTGGCAATTTTTTTCTTTTTTGACTTAAAATATTTAACGGAGAACTGTTTTTCCGGTGATTTGTTTTTTAATCCAGCCTTATTGATATCAGCAAAAAATTCGTTATTCTCATCAATGGAAATCGCCGTTTTTTCATAAAAAGAAGGGACATCCATAAGGAGGGTAAATAAATCATCTTTTTTATTATCAATAAGTTGAAAGTGTGCCAATCCACCCATAATAGAAATATCCATTTTGGTGTTTTTATTTTTGATGTACAAGCTTAAAACAGAATTATTAATAAACTGAGAGACATCCTCAGCACCGTCTACTTCAACTTTATACTTTATACAGCCTTCCCGGAAGTTGGGATTCTTTTTTTTCTGTGCATTTGAATTTGACATACAACTTACAAAAACAATAAGCACTAATAAATAATTTTTTATCGTATTCATATATTTTTTTTTATTAAAATAAATTCAATGATGAATAAACCGTGATTGATGTATTTTTTTTTACAATCAACTGAAATAAAAGTTAAAATACAGGACAATGAATAGTATAAAATGAACACAAAAAAACCATGATAAACTACAGGATTCTATTGATTTCAAGTGTATAAATAATACAATTACGAATCAAAGTCTACTATAGTATACTGATTGAGAGGAAAAAAAGTTATAATTTAGGGTAGTTTTTATTAGTTTCTTAACGCTTTTCCTGAATATTTTTTTTTGCGTCTTCCTTCAATTCATCTATCGAAGTGAGCTTATAAGAGGAAGGAATGTCCAGAGAGAAAGCAGCGGAAGAAGGAACTTGCCCGCTTACTTTAGAGGCTGTAATCCTGACTGTAGTACCCTCTTTACGAACAAGGATTTCAAGGGGAAATCCTTTAATCTCATCATAGAGTGCTTTGGCAAGCATGTCTTTTTGAGGATTAATTTTATTGGTAATATAAAAAATAACATTAGCACCTGATTCTTTGTGCTTCATGAAAACTTTTTGGCATTGATAACCGGCAATAGATTTAGTATCATCGGTATATCGGATTGGATTTTCACTAATTTTTTTAATATCAGTCAGTGCATCATTAAATTTATCAGAAGGTACTTTCAATGCTTTTTTACCGTCAACCAAATCCATGAGGGCAATAGCAGAATTGGTTTTATGTTCTGCAATGACGGTAACAGAATTAGTCCCACCTGCAACATTCAGCATTCCCTTTGTATTATAACCATTAAAGGCAACTTCAAAAGTGGCACCTAAAGATACCAAAGCGGCTACCGGTTCGTCACTGTCAACATCAATAGTATAATTGATATAAACATCAGAGACTGCTTTTTGCGCCCTGGAAAAATTTAAAAAAGTGAAGATAAAAACAAAAGGAATTAAAAACCTCATAGAAAAAAAGATAGATTTTCCGGTATGAATTAAATAAATACAAACCGGAAAATCTGATTAAAAAATCAATAAAAAAGAAAGGATATCAAAATTACATTCCAAAGGCATTGCCCATTCCTTTTAAATCATCAATATCCATTTTTTCATAACCCTCCGGGATAGTCATATCAAAAGTATCTTTGTCTAGTTTATCCAAAGATACCTTAGTGGCAACCATGTTGATAACCATTCCCTGTTGCTCAATTTTCCAGGAAAGAGGAAAACCCTTAAGTCCTGTAAACTGCATCATACTGACATCTCCAAGGTTATTAGGCTTTATTTTTTCTGTCACATAAACAATAGCAGGTTCATCCATACCTTCAACGGTAACGAGTGCTTCCTGACATTTATACCCGGCAATTTTCTTAAATTTTTTGGTATAGACAACTTCAGTAGGTTTTTGGTTTTTGGGTTTGGAATTATTCATTTGTTCCTCATCCATTTCAACTACTTTTTTCTGCCCCATCATATCCATAAGCATTATGCCCGAATTTTTTTTATTGTCCATACGGACATCCATTTTCACCATTCCATTCATCAGATTAGCAATTAATTTGACGTAATTTGTAGTAAAGTACAAATCCATAGAGGAACCTGTCATCATAGAAGCCATACTACCTTCGGCTGTCATGTTATAGGTAACATGTGCTTCCTGTATGGTTTTTGATTTTTTATTTTTCTGTGAAAAAGAAGGAGTGGCAAGAGCAACAATAAGTAAGCTCAGAGAAAGAAACTTAATAAATGATTTCATAAGAATTTTTAATTTATAATTAAAGTGGAATCGAATATACACCCAAATTTCATTAAAATAAAATAATAAGGTATTCTTTAAGTATTTTATAACAAAAGAAATCGGACAATGATTTAGGATAGCAATAAAATTGTGCCAATTAGTAAAAAGGAAATAAAAATATTAGAAAAACTCAATGTTTATTTTTCCTCTTTTTCTTGAAGCCTCCCATTTTAACAAGAGCGATAAAATCTTTAACCAAATCGTTGGGAATCATAACTGAAAGGTCATAATGTTTGATTTTCCAATCTCCTTCCATTTTAACCAAAACACCAGAAGCCCTGCAGGGGCCCATCCAGGTATTCAGGTATTCTTCGAACCAGGCAACCCGCTGATTGTTACTAAAATAGACTTCTCGTTTAGTTGGCACAAAAGCCCATGCCGTATCTCTTTCAAAAAAGGTTTTCGACCAATCTCTGAGTTCTTCCCGGTTCCATCGTTCCGAGGCATCCGTACCTAAATAAACAGCATCCGCGGTCATAGACCCAAAGAAGACCTCCTGATTGGCATTAGCAGCAGCCTGATGCCAATTGTTCATTAATTTATGAATGACATCAGAATTTTGTTCCGGTGTTGCAGACTGAATGCAATGATCATAGCGTCGTGTATCAGAAATATTGCTGATAATCCACTTCATCTCTTCAGTCCTGACAAGTGTAAACACATTGACCCCACAATGACTGACCTGAGGTACTTTACCGGTAAAAAGCGTATATTCTGTCCATACAACCGCTAAATTATCTTCCAGATTGACATCATAAGACCATAGTTGTTCATCATAGATATATTTTTTATCTATTGCCCTTTTCATAAATCCAAGGAAGGAAGCTTTCCGGAGGGCTTCGACCCTAGGTTTATCCTTTTTATAAAGCGTGGAAAAAATAACAGAATTATCATGCATCAGTGAATCGAGTGCAATAGTATCCTTGGATTCCATTGCATCAAAAAAACCCTCAATTACTTTAATAATCTGCTGATTCTGTTGAGCGAAAATCAAAAAAGGGGATAAAAAAAAGATAAAACAAAAGATTAATTTCATAATACTGTAATTAATAATTAAGTGATTATTATTTATTTTTTGATACATAAGCAAGGTAAAATTTTCTGAAACGGGAAAGGTGGTCAACATTTATCCAATCCACCCCTTCATCGAGCATTTTTCCCCAAACTACTTCATTTTCCGGCAAGGCCCAAAATCGTAATTTTCTGCCATTATTATGTGCTTTGGTCACAATATTTTTAAGTTTTTGATTTTCATCTTCTGTCATATCGCCATTGCCTGACCATTTGAACATGCTATGATAACGGGCAGAGACTCTGGGGGCAATAGCTGCATTAATTACTGAATCGCCAATTACTGATAAGGAGCCGTCAATAAGCATATACCTTACAGAATCGTTGATTACTTCCTGATAAGGCTTATGTCCCGACAAAAGAATATCGAGTTTACCCAAAACCAAAGAATCCTGTGATGGATAATAATGTGTAACAAGGTGTTTATATTTTTGGCATAATTTACGTAGTAAGGCATAAGACAGGCTGGCATTTTTTTTAATATCGATCATAAAAATCAGCCTTTGATCGGAATCTGTAAACAGTTGATCATGCTTGTCGATAAATTGTTGAAGTGGTTTAAAGTACAGATCCTCAAGGTCAGGGGCAATCCCAAGGAAAAAATCAATGTGAGCAACCTTTAATTTATTTCTGTATGGAAAAACATCAATTTCAATACTGACAAAACCATTTTTCAGAGCCTCTGTGAGTGCAGGCCATGATTTTTCATAATCATTATGAGCATGAGCATTGAGTAGTGGCCGGGACAATTGACAGATAGCGGAAGATGTATTAAAAAAGATAAGTATCAGGAAAAACAGAGGTAACATTATAAGATTGTTTATATATTGAGAAAGGTTCAAAATAAAAAGGCCTTTATCTAAAATAAAGAGACAAATTTACACAATTTATGAAAACACTATCCTTTTTTGGATTAATTGCTGCAACAGGATTATTTATATTAACC
>CAJQOX010000266.1 GCA_905480075.1 uncultured Aureispira sp.
TTTTGCAGTGTTACATTTGTTATTATCACGCTGTTAATTCAGATAATTAATATTATTACTTATGAAATTTATTTATGTCTTTATTTTTGTTGGTCTTTTCTCTTTCTGTTCCTGTCATCAAGGACCTGTTTGCCCTGCCTATAACTCTGTTCACTCCGACAGAAACTATGGCTATAACCCCAATAATGCAGATCGTGCCGAGAAAAACAACAAAGCGGATATCGAAGCCAGAAAAAAGGCCGAACTAAGCCCCAAAAGATCTAAAAGAGGGAAAACCTCTCTGTTTCCCAAAGGAATGATTAAAAGATAGTTTATTTTCTATATTATATTAAAAAGAGGCTGCAGGAAATTCCGGCAGCCTCTTTTTATTTTTTAATATGTTTAATCTATTCAGCCTCTTTTGCCGATTCATCAACTTTATGTTTCTTCAAATCCTTCTCGTTATGTCGAAGTTCCATAATCTCACGTCCAAGAAAAAATCCGATAGATGTTCTGAGTACAACTATAATTCCCAGATTTATCAATTCATAGAATTCAGGCTTGACTACCGAGTGTATAATGTCAGAAATTATAAGAAAATCAAGGGAAAGAATAATGTAACCCCCCAAAGTACTCCGAAGGGCAAGAATATCATCAAAAGTATCGCCCCCGGTAATATTGTCAAATTCCATTTTCAGAAAAACAATTACTCCTTTAATGAAACCAAGTATCAAAATGCCTATACCTACTACATCGGCAATAAATTCAGCCCATTCAAAAAATACATACAGATGACTTAATTCCTCCTCAGCTACTGTATTTGTCTCTTCTATTGTATGTTGGCCAAAAAGGAGAAAGGGCAAAATACATATTGCAAAGACAAAAATAAAAGGAACAACACTGGATTTTTTCATGATTTTAATTTTTTATTTACAAATTCGGGTAGGTTCTTTTGTTTACCTTCTTCATTTTGAAACAAAGTAAGAAAAAAAATTAATTTGACAATCTTTTTTATTAAAAAATCAAATGACAATTTTATTATAGATAAAATGGAGGCTTATATCTTCTCATTTTAGTTTCTAATTTCTCTGAATATCATTTTTTTTGAAAAAAAGTATTATTAAGATTGAATAAAAGCATTGGTAACAAAAAATAATCGTACCTTTGCAGCGCTTTTACGGCTGTACGTTGCAGCCGCATTTTTTATTCGCTTATTCAATATGATATAATGGCCATTCAACCTTTGCGCAATATTGCTATCATTGCACATGTAGATCACGGAAAAACTACGCTTGTAGATAAAATTCTTCACCAATGTGAGCTTTTCAGAGACAATGAAAAGACCGGTGAACTGATTCTTGATAATAATGATCAGGAAAGAGAAAGAGGGATTACTATCCTTGCCAAAAATGTTTCTGTCCAGTACAAAGGAACCAAAATTAATATTATTGATACTCCGGGTCACGCCGATTTTGGTGGGGAAGTAGAAAGGGTGCTTAATATGGCAGATGGTGTGCTTTTGTTGGTGGATGCCTTCGAAGGGGCTATGCCACAAACAAGATATGTCTTGTCTAAGGCTCTTGATTTGGGTAAGACAGTGATTGTGGTTGTCAATAAAGTAGATAAGGACAATTGCAGACCGGAAGAAGTGAATGAAGAGGTCTTTGACCTCATGTTTAACCTGGATGCTAACGAGGAACAACTCGAATTTAAAACTGTATACGGTTCCGCTAAAATGGGTTGGATGGGGCCGGAATGGGATAAACCTGCTGCTGATGTTACCCATCTGCTGGACGTTGTTCTGGATGTAGTACCTGTGCCTGAAACCGTTGAAGGTCCGGTACAGTTGCAAATTACCAATATAGATTATTCAAAATATATCGGACGTATGGCTATGGGGAGGGTAACTAGAGGTACTCTTAAAGCTAATCAACCCGTAGCACTTGTCAGACGAGATGGTTCTGTCGATAAAACCCGCATCAAAACACTTTTTGTGTTTGATGGCCTGGGGAAAAAAGAAACCGACGAGGTGGTTTGTGGCGATTTATGTACTGTTTTTGGTATGGATAAATTCGATATCGGAGATACTATTGCTGATGCTGAAAATCCGGAAGGTCTCAAACCGATTGCTATCGATGAACCTACAATGAGTATGTTGTTTACCATCAACGATTCTCCGTTTTTTGGTAAGGAAGGTAAATTTGTTACTTCCCGACATATCAGAGAGCGTCTCTTTAAAGAGACTGAAAAAAATCTCGCCCTCAAAATTGAAGAAACCGATTCTGCAGATTCTTATATGGTCTTTGGCCGTGGGGTAATGCACCTTTCTGTACTCATTGAAACGATGAGAAGAGAAGGTTATGAATTACAGGTGGGTAAACCCAGGGTGATCCTTAAGGAAATCAATGGGAAAAAACACGAACCCGTCGAATTGCTCTCTATCGATGTGCCGGATAATTACTCCGGAAAAGTGATAGAACTTGTCTCACAGAAAAAAGGAGATATGACCATCATGGAACCTAAAGGGGATTTGATGCACCTTGAATTCAGCATTCCTTCCCGTGGGATTATCGGACTAAGAACTATGATTCTCAACTCCACAGCAGGGGAGGCTACTATGACCCATAGGTTTATGTCTTACGAACCATGGAAAGGTGTTATTGAAGGTAGAAATAAAGGGGCTTTTATTGCTATGGAAAATGGTACTTCCATCCCTTACTCTATGGATAAACTGCAGGATAGAGGTAAATTCTTCATTCCAACAGGCGTCGATATCTATGAAGGTCAGGTGATAGGGGAACACAGCAGGGATAATGACCTTGTTATCAATGTTACCAAAACCAAGAAAATGTCCAATATGCGCTCCTCCGGTGCTGACGATAAGGTGAAACTGCCTCCACCGGTTGTTTTCTCGCTCGAACAGGCTATGGAATATATCGGCGAAGATGAATATGTAGAAATTACGCCCGAAAATATTCGTATGCGTAAAATTCTCCTTAAAGAACACGAACGTAAAAAGTCTTCTAAAAAAAGTTAATATCTGTTTTATTATCTGATAATTAATAAGGGCTGTACATTGTACGGCCCTTTTTTTTTGATTCTTTTGAGGTCTTTATTTTTTCAGTATTATTTTTTGCTTTATTTCTTGACCTTTTGAATTTTATATTTGTACCTTATTATATAAATTAAAAATTTATGAACAAAGAGGATTACCAAAAAATATCAGATTCTATTCCAACGGATCCCGGAGTCTATAGATTTATCAATGATAAAGGGGAAATCCTATATATTGGAAAGGCAAAACATCTGAAAAAACGGGTCGCTTCCTATTTCGGCAACCGAAAGGATATGAGGAATAAAACCCGTATCATGGTTAAAAATGCTGTTAGGATAGAATGTACTATCGTCGATACCGAACAGGATGCCCTCCTGCTTGAAGCTACCCTTATTCAAAAACATCAACCCAGGTATAATGTTGCACTCAAATCAGGTAAACCCTACCCTTATATCTGTATCAAAAAAGAAAGATTTCCTCGTGTTTTTGTCTCCAGGGATTTATTCAGGGACGGGTCTAAATATTTTGGCCCCTATGTCTCTAGACAAAGAATGAATGCTATCTTAGACCTCATAAATAACCTTTTTCAGTTGCGTACCTGCAACTATAATCTTAGCAAAAAAAATATTCTCGCTGAAAAATTTAAACCCTGCCTCGAATTTCATATTAAAAATTGTTTAGCTCCCTGTGTAGGCTTCGAAGAAGAAGAGGAATATAATGCTAAAATTGAACAGGTCAAAAATATCCTTAAAGGACATTTTGCCTCTGTCAAACGTTTCCTCAAAGAAGAAATGTTAAAATTTGCTGAGCAAATGCAGTTCGAAAAGGCGCAGGAAATTAAAATTCAATACGATGCCCTTACAAATTATCAGGGAAAGTCTACTGTCGTTAACCCGAATATCAGAGATGTGGACGTTTTTAGCCTGGAACAGGATGAGGATATGGCCTACTTCAATTATCTTAAAGTGGTAGATGGTGCTATTATCAATACTTTTACCATGGAACTGGATAAAAACCTGAATGATGATGTAAAGGATTTATTGGTGTTCGCTGTTCAGACACTCAGGCAAAAGTTTCAGAGTATTGCTTCTGAAGTGCTTGTCCCTGTCGATATTCCCGTAATATGGGAAGGTACCACGGTTACTGTTCCTAAAATTGGTGATAAGAAAAAATTGCTCGACCTTTCTCAGAAAAATCTAACCTATTATGTTCTGCAAAAGAAAAAACAGGCAATTTCCAGGGCTTCAAGACAATCGACTTCGGAAAAAGTAATGGAAATTATGAAAAAAGACCTGCAGATGAATGTCCTTCCTCTGCATATTGAATGTTTTGATAATTCTAACTTGCAAGGTACCGACCCCGTTGCTGCTATGATTTGCTTCAGACATGGAAGGCCTTCTAAAAGAGATTACAGACACTTTCATGTTAAAACGGTTGAGGGGCCTGATGACTTTGCTTCTATGGAAGAGATTGTCTACAGAAGATACAGCCGCCTTATCAGTTCAGGCGCTACCCTGCCTCAATTGATTATTATTGATGGTGGAAAGGGACAACTCAGCGCAGCAGTGAAAAGCCTTAAATCTCTTAATATTTTTGAAAGGGTTACAATTATTGGTATCGCAAAAAGATTGGAAGAAATTTATTTTCCGGGGGATCCGATTCCGTTGCTCCTCAGTAAAAAATCTCCTTCTCTGAAAATTATTCAACAGGCAAGAAATGAAGCGCACCGATTCGCTATCGAGTTTCACAGACTTATACGATCTAAAAAATATATCTCTACACAACTAACCAATATTGATGGTGTAGGAAAAAAAACAGCTGAAAAATTGTTGCAGCAGTTTGCCTCCGTAGAAAAAATTAAGCTGGCCTCGCAGGAAGAAACGGAGGATTGCGTAGGGAAGGCAGCTACAAAAAAAATAAGGGAACATTTTAACCTTACCTATGTGATTCAGGACAAAAAAACGACAGCGGACAAAACAAAAAAAGAAAATAAAGATAGTACAGCCTCGGTTAAAAAAACAAATAAAAAACAGGCAGTAAAACCTCAAGGGAAATCTGTAAAAAATAAATCAAAAAAAGATAAAAAAAAGAAATAGCCTTCAAAAAGGTGGCTATACTTATGAAAAGTAGAAAAACATCTTAAACGGTGGTAGCCTAACATCTTACAAGATGAATCTTCGGTACCTGAATAGTGTTTGTTTAAATGTCAATTTCAACTTTTTCTTAAGGAAAGATAAAAAACCATCTCTCTTTCTTATATGTTATTTGATGTATTTAAAACAATAAATGTTACCATTTGTTTAGTTAAATCTGATTTTTTTTTCTTCGGTACTCAAAACATTTTATTGGATTTATCAGAAAAAAAAACAATGGGTCTCCTCTTTTTTTAATTCTGGAAAAAAGCAGGTCATGTGGTCTTGCTTGTTATGAAGGAGAAGGGGCGTTTTTTGAAAAGATTATTGTGGGATTGCGCTTCTTTATTATTGACTGATTATCAGACCATCCTTCAGGCGGATCGTGCGTTTTGTCTTTGCTGCTATATCTTCTTCATGTGTCACCAATAAGAGGGTTTTGCCTTCATCATTGAAACTTTTGAACAAGTCCATTACTGAATAGGATGTGGCAGTGTCTAATGCCCCCGTCGGTTCGTCAGCAAGAATAATCTTGGGCTCTGATATCAATGCACGGGCAATTGCCACCCGTTGCTGCTGTCCTCCTGACATTTCACTGGGATGATGATTTGCCCAGTCTTTTAGCCCTACCCGGTCAAGGTATTCCAAAGCTTTCTTTTGACGTTCCTTCCTGGGGACCTGTTGATAATACAATGGCAAGGCAACATTCTCTGCAGCAGTTTTAAATGTCAAAAGATTAAAGGATTGAAATATAAATCCTATCAGTTGATTCCTGTACCTTGCCGCCTTTGTCTGTGAAAGGTTCTTTATCAACTTCCCGTCAAGATGATATTCTCCGATTGTATAGTCATCCAATATACCGATAATATTGAGCAGTGTAGATTTTCCGGAGCCAGAGGATCCCATTATTGATACAAATTCCCCCTTATCGATAAACAAATCTATCCCCTTCAGAACTTCAAGACTGTTTTTCCCTATCGTATAGGATTTTCTTATGTTTTTGAGTAATAACATTCGATGCTTTGTGATCAATTTTTAGATTGTCCGCAAATATAAGCCCGCATTTTTAATTTATTCAATAGTCTGTCAACTTTATTGTGTTAGCTCTTTGTTAAAAGGTGCCGCGAGGTTGATTTCTTATGATTAAAAGATGCTGCAAATTAATATAAAAAGATGTTTCACTTTATTGTCAACTCTCTGCCAGGGCTATTAATAGTGTTTCCAGTTTCTTCTTCATCATATATCCGGAACAGGTGTAGTTGTTGACGATGACACTGAAAGACAATGTCTTACCTGATTTTATTGTCACATAGCCCGTATAGCTTCTTATGCGGTTCATCGAGCCGCTTTTAGCACGCATATTATTTTGTGCCGAAGAATTTTTGCAGAAATTCTTCAAGGTTCCGGTCAAACCGGCAATAGCCAGTTGATTGTAGAAATCGTTAAAGGTTTTTTTATCCAGATACATCTTTCGCATAATTTCTGCAAAGGTCTTTGCCGAAACGCCATTTCTTGCAGATAAACCACAACCATCCTTCATGAAAAATCCCTGCATATCCAATCCCCGCTCACGCCAGAAATCTGATACCGCTGCTATGCCGTTCTCTGTACTGCCAAGCCCTTTTACTTTGGCTCCGATTAACTTCAACATCGTTTCACAATACATATTACGGCTCCGTTCGTTTGTATGTTTGCAGATAGCAGACAGGGCAGGGGACTTATAGGTGTGAAAGGTCGTCCGCTCTTCTCTCTCTTTGTATTTGCGTTGAGTGGTTGTTTTTCCTGATACTGAAATTCCCCCCGATCTCAGAAAATTATACATATCGGTAGCACAGCTCAGGGCAGGGTCAGGAAGAGCGGCTTTGATGTTGAATAACCCGCTGCCTTTTGGAATTGTTCCCCTGATAATTGCATTGTTGCCAAAGGGAGCTGCATAGACATAGGCATTGTCCCCGCTGCGGCTTCCGGCACTCGTTACACGATTGTCAATCTCAAATCCGGGAATTGATGGTACTGTACTACTGATCTTGGGCTGTGCACCCAAGGTGCCGTTCTTCTCAAAATTGATGTAGTATAAATTGTCATGATAATTCAACCCACAGGATCCTGCACCGTAATGATTGCCTACATCTCCCCACTGCCAGGTGGAAATCATTATCTGATCATCAAAATAACTTGCATCCCCGATTATTGATCCCTTTATTTTTTTTATGCCCGCTTTTTTTACAGCATCCACGAATTCTTTCATTAACTCCTCCCGTACAGGTACTCCATCCATTATAGGGGATGCAAGACTCGGGTCTCCTGTCCCTCTGATGTATAAATTTCCTTCCAATACTCCTTCTTTAATACTCCCGCTGTATTCCAGATAGGTTTTAAATGTATAGTTCTTACCCAGAATTGCTGTTGCACTACCGGTGGTGATGACTTTCATCGAAGAAGCAGGGATCATTGCCTGTATTGAATTGCGCTGTGCAAATACCTGGTTTTTATTAATGTCGATAGCACAAAATCCAATAGTGGCATATTTTAATGCAAGATCTTCTTCAAAGCTTTGAAGAGCAGCTTCTATCTTCGATTGTGCAAATATCTGTACGCTTATCAGTGAGAAAAGTAACAACAGGCTTTTATGCATTTTTATTTAGATTTATTATGATTGATTGTTATATAACTCGCTTTTGAGTTTTTTTCTTGTTCAAAAGGTACATTTTTTTTAAATTATAAGCTTTGTTTTTATATGATAATTCACTATTTTAGCTCAAAGTAATGTCTCCTGAAATGTTTTATATTTCAAAATATACTTATTTCTTATGTCTTTTTACTTTGTCAAAAAGTACGAATTTCCTTTGGTAGATTGCAACTTTATTTATACTTTCGTTGTTATGAACATAAGTTAATATATTTTGATCCAAAAATTAAACATTAATAAAATGGCATTTGAATTCACAGACAGCAATTTCGAAGAAAAAGCATTGAAATCCGAACAGGTAACTGTAGTGGATTTTTGGGCACAATGGTGTGGCCCATGCAGGGCAATTGCTCCTATTATTGAAGAACTTTCTTCTGAATATGAAGGTTCCGTTCTCATAGGAAAAGTAGATGTAGATGTAAACCGCGAATTAGCTATGCAATACAGCATTCGCTCTATTCCTACTATACTTATTCTTAAAGGAGGTGAAGTTATGGAAAAGCATGTAGGCGCTATTACCAAGCCGGCTTTACAATCTAAAATTGAACAACATATGGCTTAATATCCGCCTGTATTTATTACTGATGTGTTTGAGCGGTGAAAACTATTAAGTTTTCACCGCTTTTCTTTTTCCCTGAATTTATTTACCTTTATTTCATTCATGGTATGTTTTTGGTATTGTTATGTTCATTATATACTTCCTTATTAGATTATGTTCTTAATATTTTTAATATGAAATTTTTAAATACACTCATTTTTTTCTTCCTGATATCAATTGCCCTGCAGGCGCAGGACCAAAATCCATTGTCTGAATCGGATTTCGAAAAACTCAAAAATGAAGTCGCTGAACAATCTTATGACAGCAAACGCCTACGTAAAGCCAAAGAACTTTCTGACCTTCATTTCCTCTATGCAAAACAGATCAATGCTGTGATCGCCGCTCTTAGCCTCGAAACCAACAGACTTGAATATGCCAAATATGCTTATTCTTCTGTCTTTGATGCCGAAAATTATGATATCATTTATTCCAACTTTTCCATGTCTAGCAGCAAATCTGACCTGAAAGAGTATCTTTCTAAAAGAGAAGCACCCAAAACCTCCGCGGTTGTAGTTGAAAAAAAGGTGGTAAAAAATGCTACTAATACTACTTCCAATACTACCGTAACCACTACCACTACGGTAAATAAAACTTCGGGGCCTTCCCCTATGAACGATCAGGATTTTGCCGCTGCCAAACGAGCAGTAGGAGGCGAGTCCTTCGAATCTAAAAAACTCAGCCGGGCAAAACAAGTGAGTGATGCCAATTATATGCTTTGTGCGCAGATTGTAGAATTAATGTCTGTACTTTCATTCGAAAGCTCAAAATTAGAATATGCTCACTATGCCTATGAAAAAACGTTCGATCAGGCAAATTATGAGATCGTAAAGGAAGGACTGACTCACTCTAAAAGTAAGGAGGAACTTTCAGGTTTTATCAACAAACAACCGGTCACCGATTATTCTGTCAAAGAAGAAGAAAGTACCACAACAAATGATGCTGAAAACGAGAAAATTTCTGATAACTCAATTGGTATGTCTGATGAAGATTTTGCTTATACCAAAAATCTGATCGCAAGTCAATCTTCTGATTCCAAAAAACTGGAAAAAGCCAAACAGATTACCGGCAGGTCAAATATGTCCGTTGCTCAGGTGAAAGCAATTGTAGAATTGTTCCTCTTTGAAGATTCACGCCTCGATTATGCGCAGTTCGCCTGGTCTAAAACAGTAGACAAACAGAAGTACGACCAAATTAAAGAGGCCCTAGAAAAGAATTCTCACAAAGTGCTCGATGAGTATATCAAAAAGGCTCCAAAAGATGCAGTGAACGAACCGGTAGCACTCATCAGTGAGCTTTCTCCGGATGATTTTGCTGAACTGCTCAAAAAAATTAAAGGCTCTGCACTCGAATCTCATAAGTTGGATAAGGCAAAAACGATTGTCGACAGGTCTAAGGTAAATACAGAACAGATAAAAAAAATTATAGAACTCTTTACCCTCGAGGAAACAAGATTGACATACGCTAAATATGCCTACCCCAAAACATTGGATAAGGAGAATTATAAGACTGTTAGAGAGGCGCTCTTCAAAACTACCTCCAAATATAACCTCGACAGGTTTATTAAATCTCAGTGATTGGATCGGAGATTTGTTTCCCTTTTGTTTAGTAATAGGCTGTATTGTTGAGACCTGTATTGATAACTACGCCTGATAGGCCTCATCAACTACTTTGATCAGGCGGGCTATATTCGGACCTTATTTCTCCTGGGTTATAAGTAAAAAGAAAGCGGGCACTTTGATTTCATGTTAGTGAGGAATCTTTATAAAGATAAAGTGATACTCTAAACTATTACATTTAGATCGTCCAACTTTTTATCCCATCATCAGTCTACTATAAATTTTATAATAAATAACACCTGTTTTCGTGTAATTTAAGATGAGAAATTTTCTGCTAAAAAGTTTTAAAGTCAATTATTGAATTATTTCTTTTTTCTCTTTAAAATCTCGGAAGTTAATCTTTTCAACAAGAATATTCTTATCTGAGGCATTATCAATGAAATCAGTTATGATTTCATAAATATCATGATGCATAGTAGTAGTGTTTGTAGCATCAATAATTACTTTACTATTTTCTTTGGCAGAAAATAAAGCATTCTTAATAGGTGCCTTATTAAGAAAAGAAACATCTTCAGGAAGTACTAAATGTAGCAATTGGTCATTACTCCCTTCTGTATTTATTATGCTGTATGAATTTTTGTAATTATTTATCATTACTATTATTAATGCAACGACCAGCCCGATACCAATACCCACCAGTAGGTTTGTGAATAATATACCAATAATAGTTGCTAGAAATGGAATGAATTGTTCATATCCCTGTGCATACATTTTTTTAAATAATGATGGTCTTGCTAATTTAAATCCAACGACGAGTAAGATAGCTGCAAGTGCTGCAAGGGGTATTTTATTGAGTAATACAGGGATTAAAACAACACATATCAGGAGTAATATTCCATGATAAACAGCCGACATCTTAGATTTTGCCCCCGATTGCTGGTTAACAGAACTTCGGATAATAACCTGCGTTACAGGTAGACCACCGATGAATCCACAAACTATATTGCCCACTCCTTGAGCCATTAATTCTCTGTTTGGAGGAGTTGCTCTTTTTTCTGTATCTAATTTGTCAGAAGCTTCAGCACATAACAAAGTTTCTATACTGGCTACTATAGCGATCACTATTCCCGTGTAGTATACTCTGGAATCCATAAAGGCATTAAAATCCGGGTAAGTGAAATTGGCAAAAAAGCTACCAAATCCATCAGAAACAGGTATACGAACAAGGTGTTCTGCGCTGATAGCCAAAGAGGGAATGTTGCTGAAAATTTCACACAAGGCGATGCCAAGGAATACAGAAACCAAGGGACCTTTTACTAATTTGGTGAATTTTAATTTATTAAAAAATTTGGTTTCCCACAAAACTAATATTGAAACTGAAATAATTGAAATGATTACAGCACCATAATTTATGAATTCAAACATGTAAACTAATTCAGAAAAAGTGTTGTGCCCGTCCATTTGATTGAAAGCAAAGTCACCTTCAGGATCTGCATCATATCCCACGGCATGGGGTATCTGTTTGAAAAAGATCAAAATACCAATACCTGCAAGCATACCATGAACAACCCCTGAAGGGAAAAAGTAAGCAATAGCTCCTGCTCTTAATAATCCCATTACGATTTGTAATACTCCGCCTATGATAACAGCTGCAAGAAATATTTCGAAGCTCCCAAGTTCATTGATTGCTGTAAGAATAATTACTGCAAGACCTGCAGCAGGGCCGGATACACCTAAAGCTGAACCACTGAGAGCACCTACTATAACACCTCCTACTATTCCACTAATTAGCCCGGCATACAGAGGTGCACCCGAGGCAAGAGCAATTCCTAAACAAAGGGGTAATGCAACTAAAAATACAATGATACTGGCGGAAAAATCTTCTTTGAATGTGGTAAGAGGGTTAAAGTTTGTAGTTTTAGTCATGCCGGTATATTGTGAAATTATTTAATATTTGTGATGCTGATTATAGTCTTACTATTAATAATACAAGTATAACTAATTTTGACAGTTTTTGTTGCTTTTGAGCTTGTGAAATTGATAAAAAGTGATAAATTTTTACAATTTTAAGATTAAGTGCTTTAGGGGAGTATAAATTTTTTCATTTTTTATTCTTCTTAAATTCAGGATGTTTACTAAAAGTTTTTTTTAAGGGAAATTTTAAAAAATGCCTTTCGATCCTCCATTAACAGGAAAGAATAATTTTTATTTATTGATTATCAGGGCCTAAAAAGATAAAATAATTTCTGCAATTTTCATCCCGTTTTTTTATTTCATCATTATTATTGAAAAATCTGCGCAATGAATTTTTTAGCTGTTTCTCGCCGGATTTTTGTTAAAGTTGCCACTATGCTTTGGTCCGACTGTTAAAGTTTTGAAGATAAATATCTGATTCGATTTTCTTCTTAAGCTTGTAAAATAAAGGGATAGAAAGGCATTTGCGCTCTTTTTATCGTTGTTTATCCAACTTTTTTGAATTAGGCTTGGCATAGTTTTCGAATTTTTATGTTGAAATTATTCTTAACATAAATCCACACATACAATGAAAAGTTTTACACTGTTACTTACTTTCGTTTTTGTGGCCTGTCTTAGTCTTTCAGCTCAAAGAGGCAGCCCAAATAGGGGAGGCAACCACAACAACCACCACGGTCATCACAACAACCACAACGGGCACCACAACAACCACCACGGTCATCACAACAACCACAACGGGCACCACAACAACCACCACGGTCATCACAACAAC
>CAJQOX010000267.1 GCA_905480075.1 uncultured Aureispira sp.
GGAATAATCCTGTTAATTTGGTGGATGAGGATGGATTTAAGGCAGAGTCGCCTCCTAATTGTCCTGACTGTCCTGATGCTCATATTTGGATAGAAAGAAATGGGGATATAACTTTTTCATCTAGTGATGGACATAAATATAAGGTCTATGGAAAATTAAATGGAGATGGCTTTGAATGGATACAACAAACCAGCAGTATTTCTATTTTACCCCCTTCTACAAAAACTCCACGCAAGGTTCTTGGGACTACACCCTTAGAAACAATATCTCCAGAAAGTATTCCACAGGCAGAGCCTACTCCTGAAATAGTAGAACCAGCCCCTTTTATGATACAGCAGAGGGCTTGACTTTTAGGATTCTGAATGGTATATTTGTTTTGTGGAGGATGGGAAACATGCTGAGGGTAGTAAACTATAAACATGAAGAAGTGATAGTAGGAATCAATCTGACAGCCGAGGCAGGCTTTCGCGCACATGCGGAAGCAACTCCAACATTGGAATACAAAGAACAGCAGTCACCGGAAGGAGGAAAAGTCTGAGAGTCAAGATTGAAAGGGCATAAAGCGATTTGATCCAAAGACGATCAGCAGCTTAATGAACTTTTCAAGTTGGAGCAATGAATAAGAAAAACAAAACCCTGAGAGGAAACAAAAAAATGAAGGTCTCTTTAAAATTCTCTGAAGAATAAATTCATGTAGGCAAACTAATTCTGCACAACAGACTGATACATTTCAAATATGAGGAGGAGTTCCTGAACAATGGGATGAATCTTTCTCCCTTAAAACTGGCCTAGATTACAGTCCAACCAAGCAAGACATTCCTCCTTCTGAAAGGAGGAAACCCAAAAGAGCAGATAAAAGTAAAGGAAAACTAAAGCTTTCACTATGAAACACACACAATAATTGTTTTTGCAACAGATTAACACAGATAAAAAATATAATTAAAAAATCTGTGTAAATCCGTTGCTTCTGTGGCATCTGTGGCAAAAAACTATATTCTAAAAATAAAAAAACCTGCCCCTTAAATTAAAAAGGCAGGTTTTTCATACGATCATTCCCGGAAATTAAAAATCAAGCTGGAAACTCAAAACAGGTAAGAAGCCTGCCTGTTTTCTTGGTATTAATTCCTGAAGTTGACGATCCCAATCATAATTTCTGACATTAACCTGATTCGTAACATTTTGCAGATCAAGCGAAATGGTATACGACAATTTTTTGTGGTCTTTACGATAAGATAATCGCAGGTCAGCTCTGAAATAAAGTGGGTCGGCCTCAGAAAAAGGTCTTGTATCATCCTCAACATAAATATTCAAATTTCTTGAGGCTGCCTCATCCGCAGGTGTGTAGCGCAATCCTCCTGAAAAGAGTGTTTTCAAACCTATTTGTAGTACCCCCCCCTTCTTGAAATTGATCTCATATCCTGCCAGAATACTTGAACTCCAGCGTTTATCAACTCTTGACCGCTGCCATTCTGTAGTATTTAAAGCTTTATATTGCGACCAGAAAAGAGAGCCCGTTACTAAAATAAAATAATTATTGCTAAAGGCTTTTTCAAGCGCTAAGTCTACCCCATAATTTCTGGATTCCCCAAGTGAAACCATTGGCACCATACCATAGCCATCCCGTTGATTGAAGTAAGAGAAACTACTGTTTGGATCATTTTCAATCGGCACATTCCATCCCTGTTGAAAGTAGAGTTCTAAATTAGTTCTGAAACCACCGGCAATAACCTGTTGGTAACCCAGGACAACATGATGCATTTTAATCATGTCCAGATTCATATTGGGTTTGGAAGTGACACCTGTAATAGTATCAGGAATATTCAGCAAGTAAGTTCCTATTGGCAAAATTCTGCTGTGAATACCGTAAGCAAGGGTCAGCGTTGTTTTTTTAAAGGGTTTGTACTGAAAAGCTACCCTTGGGTCGATACTGTAGGTATTGTTTAGTGTAAAAAACTGCGAATTAAAGCCAAAGTTGATTGTCCAGAATTTACTGGGTCGGTAAGACCCCATAGCATAACCCTGCAACAACACAGAAGTACCTTGATCAGATAAAAACTGATGCTTACCATAGTCCGGTGAATCTTCCATATAATTGAGTATATAGGTGATTCCATGACCGCTCAGACCCGCCTTGAGTCGAAAGGTACGATGCAATTTGTTACTGTATGTCAAATGTACCTGACTACGAATTGTATGATAATCATTGATCTCGGTAGTGTCATATTGTGATTCATCGGTGGGTGCCGTGAAGTCAGGGACAAACTCTGTATCAAAAAGGTAATTATAAACCGCACCAGCTGTTAAACGTATGTAAGATTTGTCATCGATCAAACGACGGTAAGAAACCCCTAAAACCCCCAGGTGTGAACCACTGACTTCTCCGGTATAATCCCAGGTGGTTTGCCACAGACTAGTGTCTCTGATTTTCCACAACTCGTTACTTAATCCCCCTACACCAAAAACTTTGACTTCATCCTTATTGTCTTTTGACACAAAAGACAAATTGAAAGAAAGATCCTGAAAGACATTTTCGGCATTGGGTGCTTGTACGTAAAGTTTCATAGCATTTAAAACACCGAGGAATGAGTACCTGTAATTGATCAGATAAGAACTTCTGCCTTTGACAATTGGCCCTTCCGTAGAAGCCCCAAGGCCTATAAGACCAATTTTTACTGAATGTTCCCGGCTATTCATATTCCCGCGACGGAATCGCATATCAAAAACCCCGGAAAAGGCATTGCCATATTCCGCGGCAAAAGCACCGGTAGAAAAGTCCGTATTTCCTAATACTGACGCACTAAAGACCGTAATTCCGCCCCCTGTTGATGCAGGCCTTGCAAAGTGGTTAGGGTTAGTCAATTCCAGGTCTTCCAGTTTCCACAGCACCCCCATAGAGGGATTACCGCGGATAATAACATCATTGGCAGCATCGTTATCTGATTGCACCCCCGGCAGGGCGATCGCCATTCTTCCCGGGTCGTCGATACTTGCTGCATATCTTTTGGTTTCTTCCACCGAAAAGGAACGGGTACTAACTACTGAAAGGTCATTCAGCGCTCTGTTGCCTACATTATCGGCACCTTTAGAAGCACTGACAACAACGGTTTCAGTCACCTGTACTTCTTCTTTCATTTTTATTTCCAGAAAAGGTTCTTTAGTCGTAGAGACAATTAGATCCACAGAGGTATAAATTTCATATCCTAAATATTCAGCCGTAACGATTTGACGTCCGATCGGTACATTTTCGATTTCAAAATTTCCATTTTCATCACTGGAAGTGATTATTTCAGTACCGTCGATCTTCAGAATAACCCCTATCAATACCATTTGACTGAAGTTGTCAACAACTTTTCCACGTATAGTCTGAGTTTTGCTATCCTGTGCATAGGAGGAAGAAAAGCTGATTAATAAAATTAAAATAGAAATAATAGTTTTCATCTTAAGTTGGTTTTGATTGGTGACTTTTACCTGTTGAGTTTATGTTTTAGGTGTTTTTGTAAACTAAATTAGATATTTTAATACAAAAACACGACAATAATACAACTTTTAAAAAATGGAAACCAGAAAAAAAAGAATAAAACCAGAAAAGCCTCATTAATTATAGCAGTAAATAAGAAAAATCAATGATCAGAAAACAAACCTGCTATTGCTTATAATTCACATCAGACAATTTATTATTTTAAACAGGAACAATTATAAAATTAAAAGGAGAAAAATCTATAGAATCGCCAAATATAAATTCTATATAAAAATCCTGCGTGAATCTGTTATACCCCTGTCATCTGTGGCGAAAAATCCCGCAATAGTTTTTGCCATGGATTTTACGGATGTGACGGATTTGCACGAATAAAAATTTCTATAAAATACCAAGCA
>CAJQOX010000268.1 GCA_905480075.1 uncultured Aureispira sp.
TATGTTAACGGGAACAGTAATTCAATTCAAACTACTGTACTCATTGATGGGTGTAATTTTTTCGGGAACAGAGCGACTTATTCTTTGAGTTATGGTGGTGCCGTAGGCTGTGTAGGGAATTCATCAGATCCGAGCAAGTGCCTTGTCACAATTCAAAACTCAATTTTCGAAAGAAATGGCGCTAACAGGGGGGGCGCTTTTTTTGCATCCTATGGTTTTGTAACTCTTAATAATAATTTTTTTACTGACAATCAAAACGCTTCCCTGACGGGCAATAATAATCGCGGAGGAGCTTTGTACTTCAGATCGGGGGGAGGGAATTATACAATAACGAATAATACCTTTCTGGATAATCTATCTGGAAATGGGCAGGTAGGAAATAATTCTACCGGTTGTGGGGCGTGTTTTCCGACGATAACCGGAAATGACTACAATACCCAAACACATACCAATCTGACGAATACCGGGGGTACATCAGGTTGGTCTCTGATACCTGCAAGTCTTGCAGGAATAGCACCATCAGTTGATTGTTCATCAGGGGCTTATTGTGCTTTTACTCTTTCAGGGTCTTGCCTTTCAAACAATTTGTCAGATTTTATTTGTAGTCCATTGGCCGCTAACTCAGCCTCAATTTCAGGTCAGGTCTGGGAGGATGCTAATGGTAATGGTATTCAGGAAAGCGGAGATAATGGAATCAGCAATGCATTTGTTTTATTGTATGATGATAATGGTTATTTAGTTGGACAAACCAATGCTGATGTCAATGGGTTTTATCTTTTTTCAAATGTCCTTCCCGGAAATTACAGTGTGGTATTTATTAATCCTGATATTCCTACCTATCCTTATATGTCTTTAGCCAATGCGGCAGGTTCTACGGAATCTACCGATAGTGATCAGGCTGATGAAACTTATATTAACAGCGAGTTGCGAGGAGCAACGAGCAGCAATATTATCCTTACTGCGGGGAATAGTGTCTCCGATGTTGATGCTGGTTTTACAAATGTATTTTTGCCCGTAGAGTTGTCCTATTTCAAAGGGGAAAAAGATAAAAATTCATCGTTACTTTTATGGTCTACGCAGACAGAAGTCAATAACAGTTACTTCGAAATTCAGCGTTCTTCAGACGGAATTGAATGGGAATCTATTGGAAGAGTTAATGCTGAAACAATAAGTAATGAAGTTAAAAATTACTCATTTACAGATTACAGCCCTTTTAATGGTTATAATTATTACAGATTAAAACAGTATGATCTTGATGGTACAAATGGTACAAGCCCCGTAGTCTCTGTTCTTCACGAATTTTCCAATTCTCTTAATGTATTTCCCAATCCTGCCGATGACTATATCCTTATTGAAGGAGAATATCTCAATGAAATTAAAAATCTGCGGATTTATACAATCTCAGGGCTTCAGCTTTCTTTGGATTATCAGTATAATTCTACCAATCAGCTGCGTATATCTTTAGAAAATGTAAAACCGGGACTTTACTTTCTTTCATATGGTGATAATGCTGAAAGGCTACATATTAAATTCATTAAAAAATAATACCATCTTAATAAGATTTAAATTTTTTACTGTCGATGTAGCAGTGGGCTGTATTACTTCGCCACAATATACCGCAAATCATCCCCAAAGCCCCGCAACAAACTATGCATCTCATAATTGGGAATCACTTTAATCGTAAAATCGTACCAGCCCTTATCGTTTTTTACCAGCTTTTTCTGACTCGGGTGCAGCGGCTTGGTGCTGATGTAGGGGGCAGATACCGGACTGACGCTTATACGAATGGTTTTGATGGTTTTTTTATCATCTCGGGAAACGCCGATAATATCGTAGAAGTAGTCCTCTTCCCAGTCGTCGATAGGAGATTCGATGTACTCTAAAGCGCTTTCTTTAAAGTCCTGAATGCGGTCGAGGGCCAGGTTTTCTATAGCCTTTTTTGACGCATTATAGCCAAAAACAAACCACCTTTTGTTGTACTGTTTGAGGATGTAGGGATGGAAGATAAATGAATGAGCTTGTTCCGACCGAAAGGGTTTGTAGTTGATAGCTAATGCCCGTTTACTTTTTATGGTATTATAGAGCGGGGTGATGAAATGCAGGCCGGTATAATCCGGGTTTTCATCCATAAAAATAATTTTGTTCCTATGTTCCGAGATGCCTAATTTGTCACTCAGCAGGGGAATGATTTCCTCAAGCTGTTCGAATTGCGGGAGTCCCTTGAAACAACTCAGCGATGTGATCGCCTCTTTGAGGGCTTCTTTTTGACTCTTGTTCAGCTCGCTTTTTTTGATGGAAAAATTTCTGTCGGCATACCTTAAAAATTTCTTTCTGCCATCCTTTATATGCTCAATCTCCACCGACCAGCCTGCCTCACTTTTCATAAAGTCGAGGTCCTTGAAATACTGCGTTCGTCCTATAGGCTTATAACCCAGGTCTATGAGTTTTTCATTCAAAGATTCCTGTAAGTCATCGTTTGTGTAATATTTGTTGTAATTGCTAAGCCGTTCATCGAGGATGTGGTAGCGAATGAGGGCATTTTTGTTTACAGGCATAATAGTGTTCTTATTGTTTGATTGAGAAGATTATTTACTGCAATCCTCTCTGAAGTATTGTGATAAAGCAGTAAAAAAGTGTATCAGGCATAATAAACCTCCCCGTATTTTACAAAACGGGCAATACATTGCAGCTGC
>CAJQOX010000269.1 GCA_905480075.1 uncultured Aureispira sp.
TTTTTTTATTATTTATTATTTTTATTTTTTCCTTTAATCTCCTGCATGCACAAAATATTTGTAATTATGGTGACTCTTTAACAATCACCAATATTTACAAATCTTTGCAAGTGCCTTCACAATCCGGGCCTATATACAGCTGGATAGGTGTAGATACTATTCATGATCCCGGATTTCCCGGTGACTACAGGGTCTCTGCCATTGATTTGAATAATCAGGGACTAACAGGTGTTGTTCCTGATTCTATATTTGATTTAGGAGATCTGGGGTATTTGAAAATTCTTGACCTTAGTTACAATAATATTACTGGTATCGAGGGGAATCTTAAATACTCAATTTTTGGCATTACTCCTACACTTTCAGAAATATATCTGGATAATAACTTATTCTCATCTGCCAATACCGATTTCTTTAATAATTTTCTTTCAAATCTTGACAGCGTACATACTTTTTCTGCTGCTACAGCCTTTGACAACCCCGTTGCATTTAAGGACTTTGTCTGGTCTTCAACGAATGCTTTGGAATACCTTAGCTTAAGTGGGAATTTTTTTAGTGATACGCTGTTTTATGACACAATTTCTTTACATAACCCCTCGCTTGTATACCTGGATTTTTCAGATAATAATTTTATTGCTATTGCGTCTTCTCAGATGGGGGGTGTAGTAAACTTATTTTTACACAATAACAATATTCAGGATTTCAAGGATATCGAGATATTATTGGCAAGTACAAGTAATAGCCTTCTGTTCTTTGGTGGTAATTCCGTAATGGATACCTTAGCACAGGATACACTGATTTTCTCTCCTCTATGCACATTGCTTACTCATTTAGATCTTTCAAATAATAAACTCACCGGAACGTTGGATGTGAGGTTGTTTGAAAATTTATTTGTAATTGAAAATTTATTTCTTGACAATAATTTACTTTCAGGAGCATTGCCTCTGCCGCTGAATGGGACACATTATAACAGCCTTGCTAATCTGAAGGCATTGGATTTAAGTAATAATAATCTGTCAGGAGATCTTTTTCTTGATCGCTTACTCCAGTCTCAGATCTCATCGGGTGTTTTTCCTCTTGATTCCATGAATTTCAGCTCCAATAATTTTCAATCTGTTCAACCTTCCCTTGATGATCCTTTTTATATAAATAATATATCTGCTTCTCCCTATTTTGACAATCTTATTAAAATAGATGTAAATGACAATGCCCTGGATTTTATAGATTTATTTCGCTTGATCAGAATTTTTAAATTCCAGCAAATATCTTCAGGAGGTAATGGTCATTATATTCCGCAATCAGGAGTTGATTCAAGTTCTTTTTTATATGCAATACAGGATACTATTGGTATAGGAGGGATGAAACGTAGAATAGCCGGAGACAGTGTTTTGTTGGATTCTTATATTCCTTTTGAGGAAATTGTGAATGGTATACCCAATTATCTCACTACAAAATTTACCTGGGAAAGGGTTGATACTCTAAATCTTGCCGGTGGTTCGTCAGCAAGTCCTGTTGTGCAGGTTATTGGTGCAGTTCTTCAGAATGGAACCCTGCAAAATCCGAATATTCAGACTATAGATGGATTGTCGGGGTCAGAACCCAGTTTTCAGCTTTCTGATGGTAGTTCTTTGGAAACTGTAAATAAGTTTCATATTGTTGGAATGGATAGCCTGAAACATGCAAATTGGTTGTATAGAACAAAATTAACAAATGATTCCTTTCCTTCTCTGACTCTTTATTCGCGTACCAAACAAGTACAGGTAGGTCCTTGTCTCGATGCTTCAGGCAAACCGGTAATATGTCAGTCCATGATCGTACAGTTTGACCCTGCCTTGATAGCAGGTATGACTCAGGTTGAAATAGATTCGATGAAAGAAGAATTGCGCTCTTCTATCGGGGCAACACCTCTTGAAGTTTGTCTTTGTGGCGATATGGAATTGTGGGAAATTTCTGATACTGCTTCTTCCTTTCTTGAAGGTTTCGGGAGTGGTACTAGACAAACTACTACGAAAACTTCATCAAAACCTCAATTGCTCAGCGCAGACCCTGATTATGGCCTGCTTAATGGTACATCTAATACTGCCCCTGTCAGTTCAGGTCTTCCTGCAGGTTCAGGCAACAGCACGTCAAAAACCCTTGTTGCTATTATAGATTCAGGAGTTGATTATGCTTTTGCACCCCTGCAGTCACATATTACGGAAGGTTTGCCTGATGATACTTCCTGTATTAATGATGCGATGTATGGTTATAACTTTTTGGATGACAATAACAATGCTTCCGATGATCATGGTCACGGTACGGCTGTTGCAGGAATAGTTGCCGGAATCAGCAAAAATAATATAGTCCCCTTTGGTTCTGTTTCAGAGCGTATTGGTATTTTGCCATTGAAATATACAGACCAATATGGAAAAGGTACACTTTTTCATGCCTCCTGTGCCATACGTTATGCAGCGGATTACAGTCGTGTACTCGGAAATGGAGATATTGCAAAAGTTCGTGTAATTAATACAAGCTGGGGCTTTTTGGGTGACCCTTCTGATTTTCTTGAAAATGCACTCAAATATTTAGGTCAAAACTGTGATGTGTTGGTCGTTGCTTCTGCAGGAAACAGTGGTCATATCGTTCAGGGGGCCGACTCATTGAGACACTGGCCCTCAAATTCTATTTTTGATCCTGCCGATACAATAGATATAGATAATGTTTTGGGAGTAGCTTCAGTAGATGCTCATAACGGGGATCAGTTGTCTTCCTATTCAAATTACGGGAATAAACATATTGACCTTGCGGCTTTGGGTACCGATAGCACTGCTAAGGCAGGTACAACTAATGGCTTTGATGAATTTACCGGTACTTCTTTTGCCGCCCCACAGGTATCGAGGGTAGCGGCTTTGCTCTTCGATAAATATCCTGATGCTACTTATTACGCTATGAAATATGCTCTGATGAACAGTATTGATACGTTACAAAGCGCAGATAGTTTAAAGCTGAAATCTGGTGGAAGATTGAATTATGCCAGGGCTGAATTAATATTAAATGCCATCACAAACAGGGCCCTTTGTTCTGAAAACTTCATTATTGATGGGGTGGAAAAAATTGAATTGAAAAATGAATTGGTGAATTTATATCCCAATCCTGTATCCGGTGCACTAAATATTGAATTTGATGAGGTGCTATTGAATAAAAGTATTAAATTAAGTTTATACAATGTTCAGGGTCAGTGCCTTTTATCTCAAGTCAAAACGGAAGGTGTCAATTATTATAGTATACCTACAGATAATTTGCCCAAAGGAATGTATTTCATACAATTTAGTGTAGGAAATGATTCGTTCAGCAAAAAAATCTTAAAAATTTAATTCCCTTATCTAAATATAACTTCAATGAAAAATTTATTCTTGTTATTTGTTATTCTTTTGCCTCTGTTGGTTTCGGCCCAAAACAAAAAAGCAACTTCTCTCACACAGAATGCCAAGATGGCAAATGATGCCGGAGAACTTGAGAATGCTCATACGCTATTCAATGAAGCATCAGAGATTTATAAAACAGAGGAAGACTGGCAAAACTACCTCGACTGTGGAGTAAGTATAACTAATATCCTTATTCAGGTCGGAGAATATGATATGGGAGTAGAGGCTTGTGAATCTTTTATCACAAAGGCAAATGAAGTTAATTTCAGCGACCTTTCTCTTTCTTTGTTATATAAAAATTTAGGGAAAATATATTATATAAATGATGATTATAAATCTGCACTTCCTTACCTCGATAAAGCTAAGGAGGTCAGAGAAACCTTGAATCCCGTTGACCCCGAATTGGCCAGGGATTATGGCAATCTTGGAATTATCAGTCGATTTTCTGAACGCTACAACAAAGCAACAGAATACCTTAGTATTGCCTTGAAACTTCAAAAGGATCAAAACGTTTTAGCTAGACTTTATACCGAAGCAGGAACTAATTTCAAGCTTACAGGGAATTATAGAAAAAGTCTTGATAACCTCAATCAGGCTATAAGAATTCTTGAAAAAGGGGAGGACGCCCTTGCCCTTGCCAATGCTTATTTTGAAAAAGGCGCAACCTTGTTGGAGCTTAAACAAGAGAATACTGACCTGAAATTTATTGAAAAAGCACTTGAGATTTTTATCGCTGAAGCTGATTATGTCAATGTAGTGAATTGTTATAATCAGATCGCAACCTCTTATTTTGAATTTGCACCTGTCAGTACAAGACTTCGGGGAGGGCTGGATTCCGCACAGTTATATTATGAAAAAGCTTTGGAAACTGCTAACTCAAAATTGCTGCCAGGAAATCCTTATGTTGCTCAGATTTTCCTTAATCTAAGTGCAGTGCTTGCTAAAAAAAATAATTTTGAAGATGCAGGAAATTATTTAACAAGAAGCATTGAACTTACTAAAGATATTATTGATCCCAAGAGTATAGAAAAAGCGACGATCTTTGCTGTTCAATCAAATTACAATTTATTACAAGGGAATTATGAAGCGGCATTGAAGAATTACCAAAGCCAGTTAATTTCTTTGATAAAAGACTATAATAATTCCGATGTTAATGATTTGCCAACTTTGGAATTGAGTAAAAGCAGTTTTAGTGACAGTGAACTACAAAATGCTTTGGCGTCAAAAGCCCGTTGTTGGTATCAATTTTACAAATACGGAGGAAAAGACAAGGCTAAGTTGGAAGAAGCCCTGAAATCAATTCGTTTATTTGATGAATTGATTAATCATATGCGTGCAGATTTTTCAGGTAGCGGGTCTAATATTGCCTGGTCTGATATAACTTTGGATGCCTATGAAAATGCTATAGAAATTTGTCTGGCATTGGAAAAGGAAACCGCTGATGTTAATTATAAGAGTCAGGCACTTTTTTATTCAGAAAAAAGTAAGGGACTGTCTCTGCTCGAAACCTTTCAGAATACAAAAGCCAAAGAAGTCGCCGGGCTTTCGGAGAAAGATTTGATTATGGAAAGAGAAATGAAACTCGATATCGCAGATCTGGAACAAAAAGTTTTTCTGATGTCTCAGGAAATGAATCCTGAAAATGAAGCTGAAATCAATATCCTTAATAAAGAGATATTTTCAAAGAAGGAGGCCTTTGAGCGTTTTCTTAAAGATCTTGAAAGTAATAATCCGGAATACTATAATACTAAATATAACCTCGATATCCTTGACCTCGAACAAATGAGGGGCTTGCTTAAAGACAATCAGTGCTTTGTAGAATACTTTGTAGGAGACTCCAGTGTTTTTGCTTTTAAAATCACTAAAACTGATTTTGAATCCTTCACGCTTTACGGGCAGGAATCTATGATGGCCCGGGTCGGAGATTTACGGAAAAGTATTTATGGCTATTTTCTTACAAACAAAGATCGTAGTAATCAAATGAAGTCTAAATATGCTCAGCAATTTACAGACCGTTCGTTTAAAATGTATCAGAAACTCGTAGAACCTCTTGGTGACCTGCCTGAAAAGCTTATTATTATTCCTGCCGGTGCTATGTGTGATATGCCTTTCGAGACCTTGTTGATGAATAAAGTGGATGATCCTGAGAAATACAAAACTCATCCCTATCTCATAAAAAAACATGTCATCAGCTATACTTATTCTGCTACGCTGCTTAAGGAAATGATAAATAAAAAACTTGAGGAAACAGAAGGTGTCTATCTTGGCTTTGCTCCTTCTTTCGGTGAGTCCGCAGCCTCTGTGGTTCGCGGCAAAAGATATTCCCTTTCCCCTCTAGCTTTCAACAAACCTGAAATAGTTAAAGTAAATCAAATGTTGGGTACAGGTACTGTATTTGATGGTGCAGACGCAACAGAAGCTCAGTTCAAGGAATTGGCTTCTGATTATCAAATAATCCATTTTGCCACACATGGAATGGCAAACAGCAAGGATCCTGATTATTCACTGTTGGCTTTTACAACAATCAATGATAGTATAGAAAATGAGTTTTTGTATGTCGGGGACATGTATAATCTTAAATTAAATTCCGAAATGATCGTGTTGAGTGCCTGTGAAACCGCACTGGGTAAAAACTTCAGAGGAGAAGGGATAATGAGCCTTGCCAGGGGGTTCTCCTATGCAGGGGCAAAAAGTGTATTTACAACCCTGTGGTGTGTTAATGACCACTCAACCTTTGAGATTATTAAAGGCTTTTACGGACACCTGCAGTCCGGAATGGATAAAGACAAAGCCCTGCAGCAATCAAAGCTGGATTTTTTAGAAAAATCATCCGATTTTGCGGCACACCCCTTTCTCTGGAGCCCCTATATTATTATTGGTGATGCAGGGTCTATTTCATCAATCACCAAAGGAATACAATGGATGTATATTGCAGGAGCTGCCTTAGTTCTTGTGATTTTAGGCTTTTTAGGTATGAGGGCGAAAAACAGAAAAACAGCCTGAGTAAGGACTGACTTAGGTTTGTTTTATTTCTTGCACAAAAAAAGAGCAGCTTTTATTAAAAAGCTGCTCTTTGTATATAAGGAAAATATTAGTTGCTTTCTCCGAAAACCGAAATAAAGGCATCTGCCAGTTCAAGACCTATGTTCCTCTGTGCTTCAACAGTAGAGGCTCCTATATGGGGTGAAACAGAAATTTTAGCATGATGGAGCAATTCAGCCCTTGGTGTAGGTTCATTGCTGAAAACATCCAATGCTGCACCTGCTACCTTTCCGGAATCTAATGCTTCCAGTAATACATCTTCATCGATAGTGCCGCCTCTTGAGGTATTGACAAGGAAAACGCCGTCTTTTAACTGAGACATCTCTTCCCGGCCAATAACAGGTTTGTCACTGCTTGGTACATGAATCGTAATATAATCACTCTCAGCAAATACTTTTGACAAGGGAACGGTCTTTACCTGTATAGAAAAAGATATATTGTCTGCACCAGGCGTGTTGAGGTTAATGTTTACTGTGTTGTCATACAAATCAGCTGCCAAAACACGCATTCCAAGTCCTAAAGCCAAACGGGCAACCTCCTGTCCAATGCGGCCAAAACCGATAATTCCCAGTGTTTTACCCCTGAGTTGTACCCCTTTTGAATATTGTTTTTTCAAGGCTTTGAATTCTGATGTGCCACTCACCGGCATCTCCCTGTTAGACCTGTGTAGGAATCGTGAAATGCAGAACAAATGACCGACAACCAATTCCGCAACAGCCTGAGAGGAAGCCTTAGGGGTATTGATTACCTTGATACCCTTTGAGCGTGCATACTCAACATCAATATTATCCATGCCGACACCACCTCTTGCGATAACTTTGAGGTTAGGGCACTGATCAATAAGAGCCTTTCTGACTTTAGTGGCCGAACGTACAACAATAGCGTCATATGAAGGTAATTTCTGCGCTAATTCGTCCTGTGGGATTTTATTTATATCTACATTATATTTAGCTTCTTCCATCAGCATTTTGCCATCAGGATGAATACCGTCATTAACAAGTATCTTTATCATAAATTTTGTGTTTCAAGATTAAATAAGAGTGATTTTTGTATGAGAATTAAAGAATAAGAGTACCTTCTTAAGGACTACAAAGGTAATAATTGCCTGCTTGTTTTATAGTTTTTGAAGGTTATTTTTTTTATTTGAAATAATGAAAAAACAGAAGAAAAAAGAAGATATCTTCTGTTTCATTTCAGACCAATTATGATTCTTCGATTTAAGTAATTACTATAGATGAAAGAAGGATAAAGGGATAAATACAAATAATTATTTTCCAAGTCTTTTTAGTGCTTTTTCAGCTCTTTGAAATCTGTTGTTATTGGCCACAGCATTATTGTAATCATTAATTGCATCACTAATGTTGCCAAGTCTTTCAGAAGCCAGTCCTTTGAAAAAGTAAGCATCACCGAATTGTGGGTCGTATTTTACCGCTATATCAAAGAAATAGTATGCTTTTTCATAGTCTTTTTCTTCCATATACAACAAGGCGTAATCAAAAGTTGCTTCCGCTTCCTGTGGATGATGGATTATTGTTTGTTCGTAGGCATCCTTCGCATTGTCGAGCATACCATTTTCTTTGGTGTAATTCTGATGATAGAATTGTGCTTTGCCTAATAAAGCCTCGTAGGAAGTAGAATCAATTCTAAGGGCATTGTCAAAATATTGAACGGCAATTTTTTCTTTTTTAGAAGCGAAAATGTTCCCCAGTTGCATGTAAGCATCTAAATGGTCTGCATCAAGTTCTATTGCAGTCTGAAAATTGCCAATTGCACCAAGTGTGTCGTTCATGTATTTGAGAGTCAGCCCCCTCATGAACAAACCTTCCGTATTTAAAGGAGAGAGCTTCAGTACTTTTTCTGCAGAAACCAAAGCCATGCCGTATTGTTCTACCTTCAGGTTGATTTCAGAATGCAGTAGGAGGAGATGAATGGTGTCCGGATGAATCTCTAAAGCCCTTTCCAGCACTTTTAATGCCGGCTTTGATTTGTTGTTATCAAAATATGCCCAGGCAAGAAGTCTTGCTGACTTCCAGTTGCTTTCATCCTTTTCCCATATTTTTCTTGCCTCAACTTCAGCCTCTTTAAGCATTCCTTCTGCCGAATAGGCTTCGCATCTTGCAACATAAAGCAACATGTTTTCCGGGTCATTCTGTATATCTCTTGTAATAGCGTCAATAGAAGGAATCCCTGTTAATTCCCCTTGTTCCGGTTCGTAAATATTAGGGTTTTGAGGCTTTTGTCCGCAATTGAAGCATCCGAACATTAAAATAATTAAACTGAATAAAGCAAGTTGGAATTTAAATTGCATAGTAAAATATAAATATTAAATTTAAATATTATTAGTACAAAACGCATTCTGATAGTATATTAAATAGTCATGTTTTTTTAATTTTGTCAGAATTCACCACAAAGGTACAAATTTAGAAGTAGTCAGTTACAATTATCCATGAATTCTTATCATTTCAGAGCATTTTGCTCTGTTACTTAAGTAGTAATATTAATAGTATGAACAAATTTTCCTTAATAATTATTGTATTTCTTCAGATGCAGTTTCTTAATAATTCAGTTTATTGTCAGAAATTAATGCAATCTGAGCCCGTAGATATCAACAATGAACTTGATTACACTATCATTGGTCAATTTAATAATAGTATTTTGCTGTTTCGTGAAACGGAATCCACTTACATTATTCAGAGCTTTAACGATTCACTGAAAGAGGAGTGGGAAAAAAATATTGAATTTGAAATCAAAGATATTACCCCATTGAAAATTATACCTCAAAAAGAATATTTTTTGATTGTTTATTATTATCACAAAAAAGGAAATTGTTATGTAAGGTCAAAAAAAGTAAATACAAAGGGGGTTGAGAAAGATGATGTTGAGATTGGTAAATTTGATAGCCCCTGTTACCCCGGAAACCATCAATTAAAAATATCCAAAGACAATAGCTATCTCTTGATTTATAATGTAAAAGATGACAATCACATTGAAACAATCAGTTTAAATCTTAATAATAATGAAAAATCAAATAATCAGATAATAGAGTTCACTGATCTTAAATATTACCGTAATTTTGAACAAATTCTGATAAATAATTCAGGAGAAATATTTACGTTATTTAATAAAAATAATAATAAAAGAAAACGCGAACAGCATTATTTTAGTATTATTAAAATAGAATCAAATGGAAAACAAAGTATTCAGAATGTTCCTTTTTATGACTATCTTTCAGGAGATATGAAAATAGAATATGATGACCTGAATAATAAAATTGTAGCAGCCGGCTTTTATATCAATGAAAAAAAGGAAGCCAATGGCATTTTCTATTTCACAAGCAATCTTTCAGAAGTTGTTCATGTGAAAACGATTGAATTGGAAGAATCCTTCATGAGAAACCTGACGGGAAAGAAAAGAAAAAATATGGACGGGATTTCTGATTTTTTCATCACTAACCTGATTCTGCGCAGAGATGGAGGGGTATTATTGGTTGCCGAACAACAGTTTGTTTTTCAGGCATCAGGATTTGGTTCAGAGGACGACAATACGGAAACGCTCGCTGATTACTTATATGAAAATATATTTTTGGCTTCTATTCACCCTTCCGGAGAATTGTTTTGGAAAGAGGTACTGTATAAAAGTCAGAGCTCAGAAAATGACAATGGCAAAAGTTCTTCTTTTTTTATTTTCAGGACTAATTCAAACCTCCGGTTTTTGTATAACGACAATATCTCCCGGAGTACTTCAATTTTTGAATATGTTGTGAGTAATAAAGGAGTGTCAAGTCGCAATGTAATTGTTCATCAGCAAAAAAGAACTGGTTTTTTACCTCAATTCAGGAGTAGTCTGCAACTTTCGTCAAAGGAAATGATAGTGCTTTCCGAGAGAGAGGATAGGCTAAGGCTGATAAAGATTAAATATTAAAGTCTTTATCTTTTTATCTTAACATTTTTTCAAAGACTTTTCATTTTCTCAAAGGCACATTGTACATTTAGAAAAAGATTGGAGGCTACCCATAAATAAAACAGAAGCAAGTGCTACAACTATTCAGAGACAATCAATTTATAAATGCAATTTTTATTATACTGTATTTTGCTTTTTTTAGTATAAATATTTGGTTGTATCCCAATGATATTGCTTTTGTTGAAGAGGTTCAGGGTACATTCAATACCTTGTTTTTTGCTTGGGTTGACAGCCCGGTTAAAAATAAAATATTTTTTAATATATTGGTGCTCGTTCAGGTGTTTCTTCTCAATTTTATTGTTAACTACTTCAAGCTAGCAAAGAATCAGACCTTTATACCTGCAGTTTGTTTTATAGTGCTCCACTTTTTATATGAAAATATAGATTGTTGTACTCCCGTACTACTGGCCAATACCTTTTTACTTTGGGCGATGTTTAGCCTGTTTGCAAGCTACGAAAAACGGGTTTCCATGGGGACAATCTTTAATATAGGATTTGCTGTTGGTCTTTCTACCTTGTTTTATCATGGCCACGCTGTCTATTTTTTGTGGGCTTTGGCAGGGTTGTTTGTTGTCCGTTCTTTTGAAGTTCAGGAGTTTATTATTATGACCGGTGGCTATTTCGTTCCCTTTTTTCTTATGGGAACCTTTCACTTTATTAGTGGAGACCTGGGTTTGTGGATAGAAAATGATTTGCTTGTCCATTATAAAACAATGAATTTACAGTTTATATTTGACTTTCAATTGTACCTTCTCCTGGGAGGCATGGTCTTTTGCTACTTTTTTGCATTTCTGAATATGCAAAACATTTACTTTAAGACCACTTCGAAGGTTAAGAAATATATAACAGCGGTTTTTATTATGCCGATGGCAAGCCTTCTGAGTTTCTTTTTACAAAGCAATCTGTACAGTTTTCACTTTCTTACTTTTTTTATTCCCATCAGCATATTGTTGAGCCTTGCCATTCAGTCACAAAAAAAACCAGTTTTATCTGAAGCAATTCATTTTATTTTGTTTATGATATGCATCGGAATACAATATCAGACATTATTTTTTGGTTAAATATGGTGTCAGTTATATATTTGGCATTATTTTGAGATATTAAAAGAAATAACCTTTCAAAAATTATACATAATGAAATACCTCTTCTGCTTCCTCCTGTTTACTTTTGCCAATAACAGCTTTGCTCAGGAAAATAATACTGTGACCTGGGAAATTGAAACCAAAAAGGATAAAAAGAATGAATATAGCCTGAATTTTAATGCTACGGTTAAAGAAGGATGGTATGTTTACTCGCAATACCTGGAAAGTGACGATGGCCCTGTACGTACAGAAATTGTTCTGGAAGAAAATTCAGCAATAACAACGGAGGGCAAAGCAGCAGAAGAAGGAAATAAAATAGAAGGCTTTGATAAGCTTTTTGAAATGAACATCACAAAATTTAAAAAACACCTGAAAATCACTCAGAAAGTAAAAACCACAGGCCCTGCCACTTTAAAAGGTTATATCACCTTCATGACCTGTAATGATGAAATGTGCCTGCCACCCTCCGATTACCCTTTCGAAATTCAATTGAAATAATCTTTCCCTATCTTTTTATATGAATAAAAGCTTAATTACTAATAAAATTAAGTTAAAACTGAGATTTTATCCAACAATATAGGAATATATTTAAATATCTTCATATCTTTACTTTTGCAACATTGAAGTGTTTATTAAAACATTAAAATGCAAGGGATGAAATAATTTTATTATTTTTACCCGGAGTGAAAAGTTGCAATTCTAATTATTAAAAGTCAGAACAATAAAGCTATGAGATTTCTTACAAGTACCCTGTTTTTTTTATTTCTGAATATATTTAATTCCATTTCACAGGATAGTCCTGTACAATATACCTGGGAGGCTAAAGCACTCGGTGGAAATGAATATGAAATTACCTTTAAAGCAAAAATTAAAGAAGGTTGGTATACATATTCACAGTATTTGGAAAGTGAAGACGGACCGATTGCAACTTCCGTCAATTTCGAATCCGGAAATGAAAAAAAGACAGTAAAAGCAACTGAGGAAACAAGTAAGTCCTCCAACAAGCTCTCAGGCTTTGACAAGATGTTTGATATGAACATCACCAAATACAAGAAAAATCTGAAAATTAGTCAGAAAATAGAAGTTACTGATATAAACAAAGAGGTAAGCGGATATCTTGAGTATATGACTTGCGATGATACTAAATGTATGCCTCCTACTGCTGTCGAGTTTTCATTTGTTCCTTCTGAATTAGTATCTGAAAAAGCAGAAGCAACAGAAGAAGAAGAGCCCGAACAAACAAACTCGGGCCCTGAAATGCCGGTCAGCTGGGATATAAAATTCAATAAGGTATCGGACAATGAAGTGGATTTGGTCGCTACGGCTAAAATAGCCGATGGCTGGTATGTCTATTCTCAGATTTTGGAAAGTGACGACGGGCCTGTACCTACAAGCATCAACTACGACGATAGCAGCAATATTGCAGAATGGGGAACGAATGTGGAATCTGCCAGTGTTCCTGAATACAAATTGCAGATGATGGACGAGGTTTTTGAGATGCAGCTGACCAAGTTCAAGCATGATTTCACTATTACACAACGATTGAAAGTTGGGGACTCGGAAAAAGCTATAGTTGGTTTTCTTGAATATATGACCTGTGATGCTACAAGATGTATGCCGCCTACGGCTGTGGAGTTTAGTTATAGTTTTGGGGGAGAGGTTAATACAGAAGGAACTGTAAAAGGTGATATTTTTAACCCGGAACGGCCTGCTTTAATTAGTTCTATGGAATCTTTGAAAACAAAAGATGTCCGTAGTTTTTGGGCAATCTTTATTCTTGGTTTTGGAGGAGGATTGATTGCACTTTTAACACCATGTGTTTTCCCAATGATTCCTATGACTGTTTCATTGTTTTCAAAAGGCAAAAAGACTAAGAAGGAAGGGATTATAAATGCCCTGATTTTTGGGGTTTCAATAATTGTGATTTATGTTGCATTAGGTCTTGCTATTACCCTTATGTTTGGTGACAATGCTTTAAACCTATTGTCGACACATTGGTTAATGAATGTTATCTTTTTTGCCCTGTTTACAATTTTTGCATTTTCTTTCTTTGGTTATTTTGATATTAAACTTCCTGCTTCCTGGGCAAACAAAGCAGATAAGGCTTCAGATAAAGAAGGCTTAATAGGAACATTTTTTGGTGCTTTTTCTATAGCACTAGTTTCCTTTTCCTGTACAGGACCAATCATCGGTTTCCTGTTAGTAGAGGCGGTAGCTAATGGTGGGGGTGCCGGACCTGCAATAGGTATGTTTGGTTTTTCTTTAGCACTGGCATTGCCCTTTACCTTTTTTGCTGCATTTCCCAGTTGGCTTCAATCTTTACCTAATTCAGGAGGTTGGATGACTTCTATGAAAGTTGTTTTGGGTTTTATAGAATTGGCTTTTGGGCTTAAATTTTTATCAACTGCTGACCTTACCGAACATTGGGGAATATTGCCTTATGAACTTTTTATAGGTTTATGGGCTATTATCTTTATAGCGATGACATTATATCTTTTTGGCTTTATTCGTTTTCCCCATGATAACCCCGAAGCTAAAATTTCGTGGAAACGCAAAGTTCTTGCTACATTTTCCGGACTTCTTACAATATCAATTTTGTCAGGTTTTATGATTAACCCCAAAACTGAAGCATTTAAAACTCCTTTTTGGTTGAGTGGCCTTGCCCCCTCTGCCTGCTATTCATACATTATGCCCTGTCCGGTTACTGAATCTCTAAAGAATGAAAACGTTGATTTTAAACTCAGTGACCATTGTCCTCCTGGAATAAACCAATGCTTTGATGATTATGACGAAGCATTAAAATATGCCAAGTCAGTAAATAAACCAATTTTAATAGATTTTACTGGTTATGGATGCGTTAACTGTCGTAAAATGGAGGAGAATGTTTGGATTGAAGAAGAAATTAACAACATACTTAATGAGGATTACGTTCTTGTGTCCTTGTATGTGGATGATCGTAAAAAATTAGATAAAATATTAAAAACCAAATCAGGTACTAAAATCAGAAATGTAGGAAATAAATGGGCTGAGTTTCAAAAGGTTAACTTTGGAAGGAGTTCACAGCCATATTATGTTTTAATAACTCCTGATGAAAAGGTGTTAAATAAACCCAAACCATA
>CAJQOX010000270.1 GCA_905480075.1 uncultured Aureispira sp.
CCCAAACGACTGAATTCATTGAAAATCTTTATGGAATTGTTATAATAATTTATAACAGCAAGATAGCCTTCACAACAGCCTTTCTTAAAAGGGACGGTTTCCTTGTCAGCAAAAATACTGGCCTTTTTATGTTGCAATAGCCCCTGAATTAATACTTTTTCAAATATACCGTACGGACAAAAAATACTGTGCTCTCCTAATTTCTCAAGCCCCGCCATCAATATATCTTCTTTCTTTATCAGTTGATGGTGTAATGTAAGAGGTCTCGAAAAATCATAAGCTGCTGAGGTGCTTGTTTTTTTTATAGTTTTAATTTCTATTGTAAGCATTTCTTTGCGTAATTCTTCACAATATTTCATTAATTCCTCAGAGGATTTTGACCAACTATCGGAATAGTTCACATGTGGGGAAATAGCAATGTTGATGTTCTTGTTAAGTATAATTAGTTGTCTGTCCAACTGATGAAGCAAACAACTATAGTCTTCAATCTTAGTTTTTATATAATTAAGATCATCCGGGAATAATGACTCGTTCTTCAGTTTCAGACTTAACAGAATGTAGATTGTATTGCAGTCTTTTAATATGTCAGCCACTATACCTACCTGTTTGCTTACTGTAGAGAAAGCTTCATTTTTGTTGGAATTCAATTGATTGACAGTGGTCCTCAATTCATTGAGATACAATTCTTTTTTTCTATTCAAACGGATGAATTTTGTGGAGCTAACATAGCTTCTGTTAACCTGTTTTCGAAGGTTGAACAAGGATTCTGTATTCGAAATGTTTGCAACAATAACCTTGTTCAGGAGGATGGTAAGTTTTTGGCAAGCTGCAAAATCTGTCAGTTGACTATTGTTAATACTGTCTGAGTACATATAATTACTGACATAAGTGAAATGAAGTTTTGCAGGGCCCACTTCTTTAGAAGTCAGATTATTATAAGGTTTAAAAGGGACAAATAGGCTGTAGGGAGTGTTGAAAGTTGTTTTCAGGTTATATATAATACCATTGTTAAAATAGTTGTGTAATTGAAAATAATAATCATTCCTGTAATTGGATTCAAAGAGTTTGTCGTATTCAAGGTTGTGCAGATATTGAGCTTTGATGTCCTGATATGAATAGATACTTTGCAGAACATTTTTCAATCTGCGGTCCTTTTTTGATGCCTCTGTTAGTTCAATAGCTAATGAATCACTTAATATTAGGTTATACTCCAATTCCTGTTCAGGGAAATTGCCGGCATTAGTCGATATCAGGTAATGTTTTAATTTGTCTGCATACAGGTACTCATTATCAAGATATTCTTTTAATGCAGGAGGTAATTGTTCTGTTCCGTTTTCTTTAAATATAGTCCTTGCTTTTTCTGACTTTTGATTGAATTCCAAACAAATATTTTCATAATCTATCAGTAAAAGATCCAGTTTTTTTGATTTTATTGTCTCGGTTTTTAGTTCTTCAGACAAATCTGTATTGAACTTTATAAGTTGTATTATCGAAGCATATAAATCAGGGTATTCTGATTCTATCTTTTTAAAGTATTCAGCATCCTTTTTTGAAATTATTGTCAAAGGACTTCTGCTGCCGCAATAATCATTGCCGTAAACGTATATTTTTTTAGCGCTATTCAGGTCTGAATATATTTTACTGAGACATTTACTGTTCTGAACAATATAGTTGTTTGTTTCATAAATAAGTAAGTCTACCTTCTTTTCCAATGCAGTCAGTTTATCCCCCTGTTCAAAAAACAGACTTTGTGAATTGACCGTACTGCATAATAAAATCAGGATGCCGGGAAGGCAATAAAGTAAAAAGGTTCTCATGTGTTCAGGCTATTCAGATAATTTAAACAATTCATAAAAATGAATTTTTGTTCCTTGAATAGTTTGTGGATAATACATTATCATGTTCCTTTTTATTTGTGGATAAAAAGAACATACAGAATTAGCTTCTCCCGGGAAAAGTTTCAGACAACAATCTTATTGGTAATAAATTTCTATAATTACTTTATATACGGGAGTATCAGATGTAGGTTGTGTTTTTCCCTCTATCTTTTTTATTCATTGCCCAATTTTCTTACCTGTCATAATTGTATAATTTGTAGCGCTCTATCAAATCTATCAGCTTCGAAGGATAGGTAGGATTTGTGGCATAACCGGCTTTTTTTAGCCCCCTTGCCCATCCTTTGTAATCAGTACGCTTCAATTTGAACAAGGAATCATACCGTTTATTATAAGTCAAAAAATTGGAATGTTCCACATAGGCATCATTGCCCGATTTGAAAACCCGATAGCAACTACCTTTGCGGTAATGCTTCTTGCCCTTCCACTGCTTGCCGCCACATTTTATACCAAAATGATTATTGGCTTTCTTTGCCAGTGTGCTGCTGCCGTATCCCGATTCGAGTATTCCCTGTGCCAATTTGATGCTTGCAGGAATTCCCGTTCTTTTACTTTCCGATACAGCAATAAATTTATATCTTTCTACATAGGCTACTGCATTCGAAGGACCTTCAATAGTATATTTTGTAGCGGAATTGTTTTTTGAACTGCTTTTGCGGTTCACAGAACAGGAACTGATAAAGAGTATCAGCAAAAATAAGAAGGCGGGGTTTCTCAATAACATAGGAATGTGGTTTTGTTACAGGTTATTAAATATTATTCTTTAACGTACAGTTTTTTACTCTTAGTGTCTGTTCTGCGTTTGTTTTTTATTAAAATAATCTTTTCATTTCATTTACAGATCAGTATTTAATATTAATATCCTTTTTTTTACTGACTAAAAAGAATTTACTTTTGATGAATTAATTTTTGCTGTTTATTTTCTTTTAATATATATAAGAATATTCCCCCTTTACTTATTTATTTGCAGGAATCGCTGCTTTTTTTCTGCTGTTGGGCTTCTTTTTCTTCAAGAAATCTAATCGTTAATCGGAAATCCTTTTTTTTATTTTTTGTAAAAAACGGCCAATAAAATTCATGAGTTATTGTTCTTGTTTATTTTTAAAAGACGGGTCATAAAACATTTAAATTAACCCCAAAGTAAAAATAATTATGGGGGTAGAATATATTAAAAAAATAATTTCAGGATTAATTAATTAATTAAAGATGCTGTATTTTTTTAGTTGTGTATGTATCCTGGCCCTCGAACGTAAATTTTTCATCCCTTTCATTAATTTTTATCTTTCAATTGAATAATCTTTTTTACTTCCAAAAGGAAAGAATCCTAATTTTTCACTATTCACAAAAGATCAGAAATATACAGTTGAGAATAATGTGATGAAACCCTTATTAAAAAAATGGAAAAAATCAGCCTTTTTCTCCTGAAGAAAGAATGGCGGAATTAAGAAAAAAGCTTCCTCCCTTTTTCAGGGCACTTATTTTACTAAATTAGTTAAGTTTGGTTTTTTTTATTATTTTAGGTCGTATTACAATTCTTCATTTTTTAATTATTATTTTTATCTGATGAGATCAACTTCCGGCACTACAGGGTATTTTTCAGAAAACCTCGGTTTCTTCCTTTGTTTTCTTCTTTCTCTGCCTGTTTTTCTGAAGGCTCAATATATACCGGGAACTTCCTACTATTCTCCCGATAATTACATAGAATATATTGGAGGTAACCTCCCTGTTATCATTTCAGCCCCTCATGGCGGGGCACTACAGCCCGCTTCTATTCCCGACCGCAATTGTACCGGTTGTTCCTACCTGAAAGATTCCTATACTCAGGAATTGTCAAGGGAATTGAAAGACGCTATCTATAATGAAACAGGTTGCTACCCTCATGTTATTATCAATTTGCTGCACCGTAAAAAACTCGATGCAAACCGGGATATCATAGAAGCTGCCGATTCTAATCTCTTAGCAGAAAATGCCTGGTATGCTTTTCATGATTTCATAGATACTGCCAAAAGTCAGGCTGAAACTACGTTTTCAAAAGGCCTCTATCTCGATATTCATGGTCATGCCCATACTATTCAACGACTCGAGTTAGGCTACCGTCTGTCGAAATCTGCCCTTCAGATGTCAGATCCCGTACTGAACACTTTAGCAAACAGCAGTATAAATAGCTTGATTTCCTACAATTTACATTCCTTGAGTTTAAGTCAGCTTGTAAGGGGAGGGTATTCCTTCGGCACCCTTTGTACCCATAAAGGATATAATAGTGTTCCTTCTCAAAGCATACCTTTTCCTCTATCTTCTGAGCCTTATTTCAGTGGTGGCTATAATACGCAAAGGCATGGTTCTTCAAACGGCGGCTTCATCGATGGTATTCAGATAGAATGTCATTCCGATGTAAGGTTCAATGCAACGGCAAGGCAGGATTTTGTCGATTCTCTGGCCAATGTGATTCTCGAATACCTGGAACTGCACTACTTCAGCAATTTTTCTCCGAATTATTGCCTGACAACTTCAGTAAATGAGATCTCAGGTGCTAAGAACATTATTTTTCCCAATCCTGCTCAGGATGTTCTTTATATCAGATCATCAGACTATCCTTTAAATATTACGGTCTATAATAATCTCGGACAACCTATACTCCATAAAGTTTTATACAATGATTCAGAGCAATTAGATATCTCTGAAATTGCCTTTGGTTTGTTTTTTATTGATTCTTATAATGAAAGGTCAGGGCATCAGCTGAATTGTTTTTCCAGAATATGCCCATGATCAAAAGGCTAGCTGTTGTCAGAAAAACTTAATTCATTTTAGAATACATATAACAATGACTGATCGCTAATTCCTCTGTTGTGAAGGATTCAAAATCCTTGTGTATTTTCAAAGATTTTACTTCTTCCGGATTTCCTTTTCTTATTTCAGTATCACTCAGGGGGATTCCCAGTTCCCGGTACAGATTTACAAACTGCGAATAGCGCCACCTGTTCTGAGGCTGAACACTATTGTCAATTATCCTGTCCCAGGTTTTGTTGCTGTACTGAAGAAAATTGTAGATATTTATTGATTTGTCAAAGTGGGCAAAATGATCAGACATATCGATAAAATGAGACATAAATCCATCCTTTCTTACCACCCTGTTAAATTCCTTTAATATATCGCTGAGAATATCCGGATATACATGTTCGAAGGTGTTGTTGGAATGGATCAAATCTACAGAATGATCGGAAATGTTGCTAAGGTTTCTGGCATCCATAATGATGTAGTTGATGCGCATCTTTCTGAGTATTTCTTCAAAATTAAGTTGTTCGAAGTTTTTGTGAATTTCCTTTAATATTTTTGTTCTTTCAGGTTTTGCCTCTATAAAATCTTTTAATTTATCCTGTTTTATCAATTCAATGAATCTGTCAATTGTATCTTTTAGCTTTTCCTTGTTTGTTAAATTCGAAATATCTACTGTGTTTATTTCTTCAGCACCACTCAAAAAGAAACTGAAAGGAATCACAGGGTACCATCCTGTTCCCAATTCCAGTGTTTTTTTACCTTCTATTGTCCCTACAGCATTATTGAAAGCCTTTAAATGATGCTTTACATGGTCAAGTCTGTCAAAAAAGTATTCATCCCCCAGGTAGACTCCTTTTGTAATATTCTTTTGGAACCAATAGTTGATTTTATGACTCCCTGGCAAGAAGGAGATTGTTTTTTGAATGATTGCTTTTAAATGCCACTTGCGTATCATGTGATTTTTTTTACTGTTATTCTTCTGAAACTCTGGCAAATTTAGGTTTTTATTTTTTATACCTGCATGATTTTCTGAAATTAAATATTTTTCAATGAATCCAGGGGCTTAAGCCCGGCCAGAATTTTAGTCGTGGCCCCCGTATTTTTTTTCAGATAGTTTGCGATCTTTTCTTTGATTCTTTTTTTCGAAGAATCTTCCGATATTTTTACTATCAGATCAGACAATGTATGTTCTTTAGAAATTTCAAAGGCTACACCTTCTTCTATTAGATCCACGGCTTCTCTGAATTTATGGTAATTGCCACCGAATACTACTGGGATTTCATATACCACGGCTTCCAGTATGTTATGAATTCCGGCTCCAAAGCCACCGCCTATATAAGCAAGCTGCCCGTAGGAATAAAGAGAACTTAGCATTCCGATGTTATCAATTATCAGGATATTAGCTTCTTTAAGTTTTGAATTTTCAGGGTTCTGTGAATAGAATAATATTTCTGTGAAGTTAAAAAAATCAGCAATTTCCTTTAGGTGGTTTCTGTCAATCTGATGAGGAGCAATTACAATTTTAAAATCGGGATTTTTTTTTGCAAAATCTGAAATTATTTTTTCATCAGCAGGCCAGGTGCTGCCACAAATAATTACTTTAGAATCTTTTGAGAAGGTATCTAAGACAGGGAATTTTTCAGCTTGTTTTTTTATTTCAGCTACCCGGTCAAGACGACTGTCGCCGGTCACTTCATATTCTTTATAATCAATTCCTTCAAGCAAGAGTGCAGATGCCTTATCCTGAACAAATATTTTATTAAAACAAAACAACATTTCACGGAACAATTCGCCATACCAACTGAAAAATGGTTGTTTTTCCCTGAATGTTGCCGATATCAGATAAGTAGGAATTTGTTGCTTTTTAAGTTCCCGGAGAAAATAATACCAAAACTCGTACTTTACAAAAATTACTTGTGAAGGATTAATTGTGTCTATAAATTTTTTAGCATTTCCCGGGGAGTCTGCAGGAAGGTAAAAAACCCAATCAGCCACAGGATAATTTTTTCTGATCTCATAACCGGAAGGGGAGAAGAAAGTCAGCAGGATTTTTGTTTCAGGGTTTTGTTTTTTTATAGCTTCAATAATTGTCCGACCTTGTTCGAACTCTCCAAGTGAAGCACAATGCATCCATACTACCTTGTTATTGTTTTTAGCAAAACAGGAGTTTAGCTGTTCAAAAATATTTATTCTGCCATTGACCCATAGCCTTGCTTTTTTATTGAAAAGGGAGGCTATCCGGATTGCCAGAATATAAAAACAAACAACAAAGCGATATATGATTTGAGACATGCAGGGCTAAAATGAAAAAAGTAGAATGCTTACAGACATAAAAAAGGTAATGCTGTTAACAGCATTACCGGGATATTTTGTTTTCTAAGTATAAGGTATAGAAAAGTAAACTTTATACTTTGATTAGCAAGAAGACAATTCATTTCATTTAAAAAAACGAATCGTTTCTGCCGCCAAATTAAGACTTTCAATCGTTAAAAACTTTCCTATGTATTATTTACATCAGAAGTTTCCGAGTTTACAGCAGTACTTATGTTTTCGTTTTCAGAATTTTCTGCTTTGATCTCAGGAGCTTTTTTTACGATTGGAGTTTCTTTTGGCTTTGCTTTCGACTTTGCCGTAGGTTTTGCTTTTGCCTTTGCTTTAGGCTTAGCAGTAGCTTTCGCTGTGGCCTTCGGTTTAGCTTTTGCTGTAGCCTTGGGTTTCGCTTTCGCTGTAGCCTTCGGTTTAGCTTTTGCTGTAGCCTTGGGTTTCGCTTTCGCTTTTGCCTTCGGTTTAGCTTTCGCTGTAGCCTTGGGTTTCGCTTTCGCTTTTGCCTTCGGTTTAGCTTTCGCTTTCGTCTTTCTTTTTCGCTTTGGCTTTTTTTCAGCCTCATCAGTAGCAGGTCCTCCAAGCAGCCGGGCAATAACCCATCTGTTCCGGTGGAAAAACTCAGCCTTTTTTTCAGACCCTGCTTTTTCGATTAGAATTGACATAAATTGTTTAAATTTAGTTGATTTAAAATATTAGTGCTCTGAAAAAAAAATTATCTTTTATCTGGTTAATAACAAAAAACCACTTTAAACACGGTGATTATTATGCGACAAACAGTAAAGCAACACTTTAATGCAGCCTACACAAAGTAAAGAATACAATGTTTGCAGCTAATCACTTAGTGTAATGAAAAACTTATTCCTGAAATAATCTGAAAAAAAGAAAATTATAATTTGCAAAGAACTTTTATAGTAAAGTATTTAGTCTTGTAATAATACAAAAAAAACTCCTAATTAAAAAGAAAAAACATAATCATTGCGAAAAAAGAAAAAAAATAAAATTTTTTTGACGAGAATGACCTTATAAGCTAACTTTAATGTTGGAGTAATTACCTGATAGGATCTGCATGAAAACAGAAGCATGTAAGAAATAATTGTTTATTGGCGTCTTCTAAGTAATCCCACCGGCATATTTTCGTCATATTCGCCATAAATAAGAGGATGTTGAAACCCGTAGGTAAAGTTTCTGACATTTTTCTCTATAAAGTGATATAATTCTTTGATGTCAATAATATGATCTTTTTTACCTGACGTGTCCGCTTTGTTTGCGGCCCCTTTCATAGCCTGTATAAAATAGTAGCTGAAAACGCCTTGTTTCAGCTTGTTGGCTTCCAGCGATATTTCTTCAGAAGCAGAAGACATAATAACAGCCAGGCCTCCTCTGATACCCTTAAAACTTGTGTAGTAGTCCTTGATGCGTTCCCGGATGTCTTTCGTGGAACGGGTAGCTGACGCAAGGGACTCCTCACCATCTTCCTGATATTTATTCAGGTAGTCTTTGTAGGATATTACCAGGTTAAGATCGAAACTGCCGGAATGACAAGCATCTACAGCACATAGTTTATATTTTGCCTTGCTGTCCTTTAATAATGAATTAATTAATCCATGATGTAACAAATTGCCTTCTTTTCCGTCAAAATCATAGGGTAGAAAAGCACCGTTTTTACCATGCCCGGCAAAATAAAATAGAATCAGGTCATTACTGTCTGCTTCCTCAAATAGATCTGCAGCAGTATTCATGATATTGTAGGCAGTTGCTTCATGGTCCAGCAGGATTTTAATCTGATCCTCAGGAACAGCACCCCCTTCTACAGATCTCAGAAAGCCATATACATTTTTTGCATCCTGAGTTGTATAATTCAATTTGGGGAAATTGTGGTAATCAGCAACTCCAATTACCAAAGCCCAAATTTTCATTTTGTTCTGCGTATACTTGCCCTTTGCAAATTTCCCGGTATTTACATGCCCGTTATTAAAGTAATAGGACCCATCACCATGAGGAAGGTTTTCATTCCAAAAACCCTTATACCGGTCTCCGTTATTATAACGCATTTCTCCGAAACCATTAAATTGTCCGTTAAGAAATTCTCCGCTGTAAACATTGCCGTGGTTATCTTTCGATTTACCATAACCCGAACGGCAGTTGCCCACTACACAGTCCAGAGTAAATTCCTTCTTTAGTCTTTCAACCAGCCTTCCTTCCGACCATCGTCCGGATTTTATGTTGCCGCTTTTTGAAATTTTAGCACCAAGGCCGTGAGGTTTTCCATTCAGCCAGTTTCCCTCGTATTTTGAATTGTTGGAATATATAAATTTACCTTTTCCACTCCGTTTTCCTTTAGAGAAAAACCCTTCGTAACGGCCCTGATACACTTCACCGATAAAATACTCATAGATGCCCCAGCCGTTTTCGCAATTGCCTTCTGTACATCCTCTGTTTTGTGAATAGGAATTGTTTATGACGCCCGTAATAATCATGAGAATCATTGCCAGTTGATTGTGCATATAGTTTTTATTTTAGAGCTTAACTTGTTTGGGGGTCTGCCTCAGATATTGTTGTTATACGGTTGTTCAGGCCGTTTTGTTATTTTTAATTATTGTTTTTTATATTTATAACAAGAATTATACTGTTTTAGTATTCTTTATATTTTTTTTAATCCTGAGGAATTGATTCTTTTATCAATTGTTAGGGATGATAAAAGTGCCTCTTTGATTTCAACTTCTTAAGATTGATTGTAACTGACAAATCCCTTGTAACTTTTTGACATTAATGAATTATTGTATTGTTTAATTGTTCTAAATTATTTATCGAATGGTCTTGAATTTCTTTATCATTTTATCTTACCTCTCCTTCGGACCCTGCTTTTTTGACTTTTCTGTTCGGGAAAGCCCAAGGGCTTTTGAAATTAAATCACTTGTTCATAACTTTTTTTGCTATTCTGCTGATAGTTCTGTTCTCCCCCTGCCTTTACTTTCCTCTTCGTTGGATTATAATACTGTTAAAAAGAATATTAAAATCAAAAAACAGTTCTTTTTGTCGGAATATAACAAAGCAAAATCGGAAAATGATAAATTAAAAGTTATTGATGAGGCTTCAGTTTATCTAACCACGCAATTGGTAAAAAATATTTTTCCGCATTGGTATGGTACTACATGGTCCTTCGACGGCTATACCGCTGTACCAAATAAAGGAGAAGTAGGATGTAGTTATTTTGTTTCAACAACCCTGCTGCATGCTGGTTTTAATCTCAACAGGTATACTCTCGCTCAGCAGGGACCACATTCCGAAGCGATTAGCCTGAAGGTAGAAGAAGATATGATTGAAATTGAATCAGAGATCGATTTAAAGGGCTTTATTCCGGCAGTTAAGAAAAAATGTAAGGAGGGGCTCTACTTTATTGGGCTAGGACATTCTCATGTTGGCTTTATTTATGTCAGAGAACAAGAAGTGTATTTCATTCAGTCAAGTTATGGCCATTCTATGCAGGTCGAAATTGATTATGCAAGGGATTCTGATATTCTTTCAGGGTTTACCTCTTTTGTCCTTGTGCCCCTGACTACTAATGAATCTCTGATGAAAAAGTGGATAAAAGGGGAGGAGGTCTTAGTGGTAAAAGGTAAGGAATGATCCTGTTCTGTATTTCAGGGACCGGTTTTGTCTTTCTTGTTCAGATACCTTGATCTCAGGAGCCTTATGGGCTCTCGTTATTTCTTAGGCAATAGATTAAAAAAGGAGTATTATTAGTCAATTCAGGTACAACACAATTGAGGGCTTTGGTGAATATGCAGAATTGTGCGTTGAACTTGGTGGTGAAAATGCGCAACTTGTAGAATGCCTCAATATACTTTCAGCTTGGGCTAAATAGCTCAAAAATATTATTCAGGAATTATATCCTGCCCCTTTTTTTAATTTTTTTGCCGGTTCTTCAGGTTTTCTTTCCCTTTTTAGTAACTTTTTTCCAAAATACAGATTTTTTCACTTGTTTTTTTTATTTCGATGATGAAAATTCACCGGACATATAATTTTGTAGATATCAAAATTTTCAAATTCAATGATTGTAAAATCGATATTTGTAAAATATTATTATACAAAGGTGTAAAAATTGGCGTATATTCAAAATATTATTTTGTTTTGATTTTGCTTTTTTTGGAAATATGCATTATATTTGCACTATCAAATTTATATGACACCTTAATCCCACTTAAAATTGCATTATGAAAACATTATTTACACTACTTTTTTTGATTCTTTGTCTTAATCTGAACCTACATGCTCAGGTAGAAAAAACACTGATCAAATCTATCGCTACTGAAACTACAACAAGCTCAACAGATAATGCTGTGATTGTACTTCCCGGAAAAGTAGTTCTTACCGAATGGGACAATCAATTTATTCGTATTACTACCAATCTTAAGGTTGCTAATATGAGCGAAAATATCGTTAAACAACTTATCATGGTTGGCCGTTACACTATTGTCGGAAAAATAAACGATGATAACAACACGCTTACTATCTTTATGCCTAAAATGGCGAATACAGTTACTGTAAAAGGAGTTGAATTATCTGAATTGGTAGAATTCGAAATAAGTGCTCCCAAAGGGTATAAAATTGAAATCAAAAGCACTGAAAATGATATTGCCGGTCAATCTTTGTAGAACATTCTGTGTCCTCTTCTTTTTGGCTTTAAGATATTAAACCTAACACACCCATTGTTTTTATTACACTATAAGAACATGAACGCTCTGACTTTGTTGTCGGAGCGTTTTTCATTTGTACGGTTCGGAATGTTTTTGCTTTCTCGAATACTTTTTTTTATTCTTATGGACTTTATGAACTTTTCGGAATCCATCCGGGTTCTCCTGCAGATATTGATCGCGGTGTGCAGACCCTAGTGCATTATCCAGGTCTGTCTCCACCTCGATAATAATTTTGTTCTTATTTACTTTTTTCTTTTTCATGAGTTTTGGATTTTAATCTTTTTATTTATTATTAAATCCATAACATTTGTTTCATCAGATTTTGTTCCCAACCTGATGTTAAATATTTAATTCAGTGCTTTTTTCTTTAGGTTTTGTGATTTATGAGTATATTAGGTAATATTATTGCTTTTAAAATTCCCCATCTCAATGAATTCCCTTAAAGATTATCTGTATTATACCCGCAGTGAACGAAATTCAGTACTCACCTTTCTTGCCCTTGTAATGCTTTTGTTTACCCTCCCTTTTTTGCTTTCATTCCTGAGTCATTCACAAACTCAGAATTTTTCAGAATGGAATGAAGACCTGATTGCTTTTCAATTAAGTCTCATTAGAATTCAGGACTCTATAGCTGTTGATAAAAAGTCAGCTAAAATTAATAAAGAGGAGAAAACGGATTTGCTGAATGAATTACTCAATCCTTTTTTTTTCGACCCGAACACTGTATCTGAATCTGAATTGAAGAAAATGGGCCTTCCTGAGTTTACAGTTAAATCTATACTCAATTACAGGGCAAAAGGAGGCAAATTCAGGAATGAAGATGATTTTGGGAAAATGTACGGGCTTTCAGAGAATCATTTTAATCAATTGCTACCTTTTGTTCATCTAAAAATCAAAACGCCCTCTATAAATACGGAATTTACTGCAAAACCCCTGCCCCCTCCTTTCAACTTCGACCCGAATTTAGCTGATGAAGATACGCTTGCTGCACTCGGACTAAGTCCTAATATGATTAAAAGTATTATCAATTACAGAAATAAAGGAGGACATTTTCGCAAAAAAGAAGATTTTAAAAAAATGTATAATCTCCCCGATTCGGTCTACCAACATATCCAAAAGCATATTACAATAGCTGAAAATCCTCAATTTAAAAGAAAAAAATACCAACCCAAAACTTATTATATCATCGATGTCAACCTGGCTTCTTCTAAGGACTTTCAGCAGTTCAGAGGTATCGGTCATTCCTATGCCAAAAGAATTCTGAAATTGAAAGATGCATTGGGTGGTTTTGTTAATAAAGATCAAATCTCAGAACTGTATAATTTACCGGATTCTGTATTTCAACATATCAAACCTTTTATGATTTGTGAAAATCCCAGAATCCGTAAATTAAATATTAATGATGCTTCACTAGAAGAATTGAAAGACCATCCCTACCTGAGATGGTTTCAGGCTAAGGCTATTATTAAGTACAGAGAAACCGAGGGGCCTTGGAAATCGGTTGACTTGTTACAAATTTTACCCGAATTTGATGATGGTAAAGGTACGTATGACAGAGTAAAATCATATTTAACAATTGATTAACTTTTGTTTTGTTTTTATTAATCGTTTTTCTATTTAGCCATGCTAATTAAACCTATGGACTATTTCATGGTCTTTAATTGCATGAATTAGAAAGATGTAAACTGTCTTGTATTATTTTTTCATCTAATGGTTTATTTTACTCAAAACTTTTTATCTTTGTGGTTAAATCAGATTGTTGAATCCATAAATATCTGATTCTAACCAAATTTAATTAATAGATATTCTTGGTTGTGAGTACACAACATTAATTTGAATGGAGAACCAAAAAGCCAATTATAAGCCCCCCGGGCATCAATTATATGTAACACGTCCGGGTGTTTTGTATAAAATATTTACACGTAACAGAATATCAAGATCCAAATATGGAATGGTATTCAGGGTTGTCTTTTTTTCCCTTATTTCATGGCCTTTTCAAATAATGCAAAGGCTGGTCTACAGATTTAAATTAAGAAAAATAGGCTTTGAAGGTAAAGCACCGGTTTTTATTCTCGGTCACTGGAGAAGTGGTACTACTCATATTCATTATCTCTTGTCTAAGGATCCTCATTTTGGCTTCCTGTCCAATTTTCAGTCCTTCTTCTTTAATATCAGTAGCTTTGGTCATGGTTGGCTCGATAAATTACTATCTCCACTCACTGTAAAGGTCAGACCGCAGGATAATATGGATTTTACCGTCCTTGCACCACAGGAAGAAGAACAGGTCTTGTCTAATATGACAGAAGCTGCCTCGGTAAATAGTTTTTACTTTCCGGATAACCGCTCTTATTTCAATAAATATAATCTTTTCGAAGGTATCTCCAAAAGAGAAAAAAAGAAATGGCAAAAGGCTTACCTCTATGTTCTGAAAGCTATTTCAAATATGTCCAAAGGTAAACAACTCGTTATTAAGAACCCGAATAATACCGGACGTATCAAACAATTACTCGAGTTGTTTCCCGATGCCAAATTTGTATACATCCACCGAAACCCCTACAATGTTTACCTCTCCACCCTGCACCTCTACCGTGTAGTGCTCAACGAAATGTCTTTTCAGGATATTACACTCAGCGATAATCATAATATGATCCTCGAAAATTACCGCAGAATTCAAGAGGCATATCTAAAAGACCGCGCACTCATTCCCGAAGGCAACCTCGTAGAAGTTTCCTACGATCAGATAGGGGAGGGCTCAGAAGAAATGTTCACGCATATCTATAAAACGCTTGGACTTAACTCTCTTGAGGAGGCCTTACCTCACGTACGGGATTACCTCAAAACAATTAAAAATTATAAGAAAAATAAGTTTATTCCTATCGAAGATCATATGGTCGAACGCATTCAGAAAGAATGGAAATTCGCCTTCGATGAATTTGGTTATGACCTGCAATATAAGGATACTTCTTCTGCTGAGGATAATATTCAGGAACCTCTTCCAAAGGTTGATTGACCCTTTACTCCGTGTTCAATTATGCTTGCTCTCATTTTGATTTTTATTGCTTTAGGCTTCCAATATGAAAGTATATAGCCTGTATCAAATAATCAAATGATGTTTTTTTTACAACAGCACATTATTTTATCCCACCGGAATCTTCATTAATGTCTGCAGCAAATAGCCCCGGAATTTTTATGCAGAACGGTTTTGAACGCAAAGCAGTAATTGCAATCTTAAAACTCATTCAGAAGTCTGCAAGGATAATATCCCTCAATTTTATTTCGACAAAGGGGAAGGTATCTTTGAAGAATACGGAGAAGTAGTTCCTTTTCAAACTTATGAAGATCGTGAGCACTGTGAATGTAATGATTAAACGTTTTACTAAACAGGACAATATTTTATCCCACCGGAATCTCCTTCAATGTCTCCAGCAAATAGCCCCAGAATTTTTGTACAGAACTGATCTGAACCCGCTCATCCGGCGAATGTGCCCCGCGTATATTCGGCCCGAAGGATATCATCTCCAT
>CAJQOX010000271.1 GCA_905480075.1 uncultured Aureispira sp.
GCATGAGAAGACAAAAAAATCAATGATTCAAAAAATGACTATCTGAAAAAACCTGACCATTAAACCCGACATTATTTTTTTTAATAACACCCCATGACATCCTCAGAAAAGGAAACCGGTTCAACAAATTCAGAATGTCCCTATCCAAAGCAAAAAGAAAAGAAAAAACAATAATTTGCACTAATCGACTTTAAGGATATTAGCAATTTCCAATATAAAATCATCCGGTGAAATAGGTTTAGTAAGAAAGAAATCACAACCTACTTCCTTACACATCTCTCTGTCTTTTTGCATTGCCGAAGCAGTAAGAGCTACAATAGTAACAGGATCAATCATTTTTTGGTTTTCAAACTCCCGTATTTTTTTTGTAGCAGTCAGGCCATCCATTATCGGCATCTGAACATCCATAACTACCAAATCCAATTCACTATATTTTTCAGAACAGTAATAATCAACAGCTTCTTTCCCATTAAATGATTTATGAACTATAAATCCATAACTTTCCAGAACAAATCCAATCATCTGATGATTAAACATATTGTCCTCAACAAGCAAAACATTCTTTCCGGAACCAATTTTAGGATTTACGCTTATTACTTCTTCAATAGTTTTACTGAAGTTATCCGAAGGAATATAAGGTATTGTAAAATAGAAAGCAGACCCCATACCTAACTTTGACTCAACCCACATAGATCCGTTCAGCAGATCAATAATTTTCTTTGAAATATTAAGACCAAGACCAGCACCACCAAACTCTCTCGTTTTAGAAGCATCTACCTGATCAAACATATTAAAGATCGTCTTTTGTTTTGCAAAAGAGATTCCGATACCGGTATCCTTAACTTCAAAAAGCAAATTATTATCCTTTGATTTTTGAACTTTAAAATGGATCACCCCTTTAATAGTAAACTTAATCGCATTAGTTAAAAGATTATACAAAACCTGTTTGATTCTGACAGAGTCTCCAATAACAAAATCACTGATACTTGCATCCAACTCCCAAGTAATCTGTAAGTTTCTTTTTAGTTTATCAAGCATCCTGGTCGCAGTTTCGTAACTTTCAGACAATAAATCTTTGAGGCAAAAAGAATCTTCAACAATCACAAGTTGCCTTGCTTCAATTTTAGAAAGGTCTAAAATATCATCGACCAATTTTAACAGGTGGTTACTACTTTGAGAGATAATATCAAGATAATTAGTATTTATTTCAGACTGTTTTTCTTTTTGTAAAAGTTTTATATATCCCTGAATTGCATTAAGAGGGGTTCTCATTTCATGGGACATATTAGCAAGAAATTCAGACTTGGCCTTATCTGAATCCTCTGCTTTATTCCTTGCCATTCTCATTTCTTCTTCCAGTTGTTTTCTTTTAAAAAAAGAAGGGACATGATATTTATTTTCTGTTTCAATTTCATTACTTTTATCATCATCAGAGAGGTATGATTTTATTTTCTCAGGAGGTGCCATAATAAAAGTACACTTTTCGTCCCCGCAAGCCTTACAGGTAAGTTCAACAGCTGTTAATTTAATCCCGAAACTTTGTTCACACCACCCGGAAGAATAGCCTGAATTCATAAAGCATACAGGTTTTGATGACTTCTTTCCTTCTTTGACCCATGAATCAGCTTCGAAAGAATAAGGGTGAGCATATTTCAAGATAAAATTTTCATTAGCGACCGGGTTGCTATCGGGGTCAATTTCAACAAAAGCCCATCCTGAAAATGCAAAATGTACCGGACCGGCAGACAATTTAGCTATCGGATCAGAAACCTTCATTTCCTTGTGAAAGACCTTGGCATCTTCAAGGCCAATTACATGAGCAATATCAAACAAAAAAGTAGAAGTTAGTTTAAGCACCTCCACTTCATTTTTATCGGGGTATAATTTTGCCAGTGTATTAAAGAAACCAATAGAAAGAGATGCAGCCCTCATTAAAAGATATCTTTGCCCACCAATTTCAATACTGGCCTGCGAAGGGTCTACTGTTAAATTTTCAAAATAATCTCTTACCGTTTGTTCAGCACTTTTAAAAACATCATCAAGTTCTTCAGGTACAGAAACAGTTCTACCTGTATTTGCATAAAAAGAGCTTTTTTTAAGTTTCTCCAGTTCTGATTCAAGAATTTGAATCTTGTTTTCGAGCTCTATTTCATATTCAGACTTTTCCATAATAGAAATTAATCAAATTAAAAATGTTATTTTTTCAAACAGAGCTTACAACTAAAACCCTTCAATAAATTCATCTTCACCTTCCCCACCCTGATATTCGGGAATATCTTCCCAGCCTTCAGGCTGTATCATTTCTTTCACAAAAGGTTCAGTACCTCCGGCAGTTTTACTGAATTCAGTACGCAATGTATTGGTCAGCATCGGCAGATTTTGTCTGAGTTGAGCGTCCAGGTATTTTTTACATAGAACAGGTTTTGTCAAGATTTGATAATCTCCATACAAATTGCCATATATTTGTCTGTAAAGATTAAAAAAACCTTTCTTTCTTGCTTTTACAGGAGTTTTATCCGGATTATACTTTTTGAACTTACTGGCTATTACCTGACCTGCATTTACTTTTATTTTAAAATCCATATCGTGATTAAAACTATATTCACCTCCGATCAGTAAATTAAGTGCGTTGCTTTGAATAAACATAGCAGGCATGTAAAACCGTCCATTTTCTATTTTAAATTGATTCTTAAGTTCGGTAAAAGCAATTTGCTCCAGGTCCCTCATTTTAACAAAGGCAGCAAAGCCATCCAGCATTTTAAAATGATTCAATTCTCCATTATTAATTTTCACATCAGCAACGACGAACAAATCCTCGTGTTTAAAATTCCCTAATGAATCCATAAAGAGATTAATTTTGATGAGTGCTTCGAGTTTACCTCTGAGGTTTTGATCCGTTATTACATCCTGATTGAAATTATTTAACTGTGCCAGAAATTGCTGAATGTCGATACTCTTACAATCCAGAAACATTTCTACCTTGGGTTCTTTTTCGAAATGAAATTTACTATTAAGCTCAAAATCACCCTCCATCGCATTTACTTTCACTCTTTTGAGGCTCATGATACTATTTTCAAATTCTACTTCTCCATTAAAACCACTGGCCAAAACATTACCATAAGTCATTTCATCAATATTCGTCACAAAAGTTCCTTTCAGGAATGAGGTAATATATTCTCTTTGTTCATAAGATTCTTTTTTCAGGGAATCCCTGTCAACTTCATCCGCTGCCTGAATTTCTTCTTCCGTGTGCCCCGAACCTATTGCCAATAACTCATCAATATCCATTTTAGTAGAATTCAATGACGACTGAAAAGACAAGGTAGCATTTTGGGAATTCAGAGAATCGGACAAAAGCACCGGTAAAACGTTTTGAAAAACACCATTCAACAACATATCACTATTCTCCGTTTTGACAGAGACTTCATTAACATTAAAAACATTATTTTCCAGGGCCAAGGACCCTGCATCAAAAGTTACGGGAATTTCATTAACAAGCAGATAGGCCTGATTAAAATCAATGACACCATCAAGTGTTACACGAGGAATTCTGTACATTGAGGTCATGTCTTTCAATCTGCCGTTCAAAGACAGTTTAGCAACTTCTACCCACCCACTGCCATCTGTAACTTTTTCACCCAAAAAAGCATATACAGCATTAAGAGGAATTTTGCCATCTACCGACATATTTATCATCGGGTTTTCAAGCCCTGTCATTTCCCAGGTCATATTAATTGGTTCATTATTGATAAATGCTTCAAATCCAAGCAAGTCAAGTTTTGCCGTTCTGTCATCTATACCGTTTCCGTTTGTAAAGTGAACATCGAAATTTACATTTTTCATAGAACCGGCGAGGTCCGGGTGAGTTACACGCCCGTCTTTAAGACCAAAATTCACTTCAATAACAGGCGCAGACCTTACAGAAGAGATTCCGTTAATTCTTGCATCAAAAGAAAGGTAGCCATTACTTTCAAACTGCCCGAGTGTAGACATGAACTGATCCGGGATTAGTTGCATAACTGAACCTAACAAGGCCCTTTCGCTATCAAAAAGCAAATTAAACTCCGTTCCATTTAAGGCCTTGGCGACAGAACCATCCACTTTAAATTCATTTCCACCCAGATATAATTTAAGTTGTTCGAAGGAATAGCGTTCCTTAGCGAGGTCGAGAATGACAGAACCGTCATAGGCAAAGTCTTTCCCTCTCAGAAAGGTAGTCTCACCAATAGTCACATGGTCAGAATACAATTCCGCATAGCTGGTCATTGTATGTTTGTTTAAATTCAATTCATTATCGATAATAAAATCCCCTTCAAAGAATGCAGACTGAGCTTTTATTCTTATATCATAAGCAGAAGTTTCGTCAAGATAATGAATCGTTACATCTGAGAGGTTGGCATTTGAAATTGCCATATTCAAATCGCTGCTTTTAGATTCTGTATCAGCATCAGATTTAAAAATGTCATAATTCACATCCCCTTTTATATCTTTATAGATGAAGAGGGAACCATTATTCACTGAAATTGAAGTAAAGTTGTAATTACCTGTCAACAAACCCAAAGTACTGCATTGCAGAGAAACACTCCCTACATCCAATAACATTTCTTCCTGACCTCCGACCCCTTTTATCCTTGCATCATGCAGATAAACAGCTGCCTGAGGGAATTTCCATATAAGAGACAAACTAGCATCACTGACTCTGAGTTCCGTTTTAAGTTGCTTATTGAGCGTCTTAATCACCATTTCAGCAATTTGTTTTTCAAAAACGGCAGCTATAACAATTAAAGCAATCAAAATTATACCCGTAAAAGCAGCGCATAGTTTAAGCAAAGGTTTAAATATCCCTTTCTTCTTTTTTTTTATTCTTTTCTTTGTATTCTTTGATTTTTTTTTTGATGCCGGCATTAATGATTTTTATTTCAGATTTATAATAGCTGTTCCCTTTTATTTTTTTTCAAAGTCAACAGTATAAAAGTACAAAAATTTGAGAATAATATTTAATCAATCAGAACTTAAGCAAAATGAATTGACAAATTAAAAACGCTTTGAGCTTAATTTTATTAAATATTTTAATAAATAAACGATGAATAAATAATAAACAATAATAATCTTTTTATGGAGACTATTATTAAATTTGTTGATTGAATAAAAAGATGAGACATAAAAAAATTAACAATGATTTCAAGCATCATCAGAAAATTCATTAAAATTTACCTTCTTGTTCTTTGTATTTTTTCTGTTTTTCGGTTGATTCTATTTATCAACGAATCAGACAGGATCGACGAGACTACCTCTTACTCAGATATTTCCATTGCCTTTGTTACGGGAGTTCGGTTCGATATAGTCGTGTCGGGCTACCTCCTTATTCTGCCATATTTCATTCTTACTTTTGTATCCTATTTGAGGGTAGATCATAAAAAATTTCTGATTTTTTTCTTTTATTTCATTTTCATTCTCTTCAGCATTTCATTTTTCATTACAACAGCTGACATCCCCTATTTCGGACAATTTTTTTCAAGAATATCTGTTACAGCACTTGAATGGTTAAACACTCCGGGAATTATCTTAGGGATGATTATCGGAGAACCTGCTTATTGGATATTCATTTTTCCCTTCATATTTTCAATCGCAATATTTTATAAAATCCTTAAATATATTCTTTTGTCAGACAAGGATATCAGGCAAGAAAAAAAATTTATTAATATTTTTTGTTCGCTACTTTTTTTACTGATAATATTTTGCGGAATTCGTGGGCGGATAGCTTTTAAATCTCCTATACGTGTTGGAACAGCTTATTTTTCAAACAATGCTTTTCTCAATCAGTTGGGATTAAATCCTTGTTTCACATTCATAAGATCATATTTGAACAGCATAAAATCCAGGAACAAGAGTATTACACTGATGGATAACGAAAAAGCAATATTAAATGTTCAAAAATATTTAAAGATACAAAACCCTGACAAGGACTATCCTTTTGCCAGAAAGGTACACTACGACAGTTCAGCAACCAAGCCCTATAATATAGTCATTGTAATAATGGAAAGCATGAGTGCTGCCAAAATGAAACGTCACGGAAACCAAAAAAACCTTACTCCTTTTTTAGATAGTATAAGTCAGCAAGGGTATTATTTCAACAATGCCTATACTGCAGGACTTCACACCTTTAACGGAATATACGGGACGCTGATGTCAATGCCTTCTCTTTATCGTCAACACCCTATGAAAAGAACAGATATGTTGAAGTACAGCGGAATTTTCAATGTATTAAAACAGAATAATTATTCAACCCTGTTTTTTACAACAGCTGACGGGCAATTTGACAACACCGAGGGATTCATGTATTCAAATGACTGCGAACAGGTTATTGCCCAATCGAGTTATCCTCCTGAAGAAGTTAAAACCACTTTAGGCGTTCCTGATGATTACATGTTCCGGTTTTCAATCCCTATTCTCAATGATTTGCATTCAAAGGGGAAGCCCTTTGTATCAGCTTTCATGACAGTTTCCGATCATGCGCCCTATTTCATTCCTGATTATTTCAGCCCAAAGAGCAGTGAAATAAGAGATCAGATAGTAGAATATGCCGATTTTTCATTAAGAAAACTCATTGAATCTTCTTCTCTTCAACCCTGGTTTAATAACACTATTTTTGTATTTGTAGCAGACCACGGCAGCCCAATAGACGGCACTTATGACATGTCCCTGGATTACAATCATACCCCTTTATTATTTTACGCACCTGAAATAATCAAAACCCCACAAGTATTTAATAACATGGCAGGGCAGATAGATATTTTCCCCAGTTTAATGGGATTTCTAAACATACCTTATACCAACAATACGCCCGGGATAGACTTATTCTCAGAAGAAAGGCCTTACATTTTTTTTAACGGAGATGATAAATACGGCGTAATCAACAGAGAATGGTTTCTGATTGTCAAGGAAGATAAATCGAAGGGACTTTACAAATACAGAAAAAAAGACAAATTTAATTATGCAGAAACAATGCCTGAACAGGTTAACAAAATGCAAAAGTATGCAGCATCACATTTGCAGGCATGCCAATATGTAATCGATAATAAAAAGCAATAATAAAAACCAAACAACCATCAAAAAAATGTGTCTTATTTAAAAACAGAATAAATTCATAAAATATTTTTTATTGCATCTGTATTAACTATTAATGACTTACGGATTCATTTCAAACAATTTTCAATAAACAGCAAAAAAAAAACCAAAAATACTTGCTGTTTCTAAAAACAGTATTATCTTTGTGCTGCTCATACAAAAAGAGGGTGATTAGCTCAGTTGGTTCAGAGCACCTCGTTTACACCGAGGGGGTCGGGGGTTCGAATCCCTCATCACCCACATACAAGCTTCTGCTTCACAGCAGGAGCTTTTTTTGTTATATCAAAATGTTTCATTCTCCTATTTTTTTGTATATTGGTTATACCGAAATCACAAATCAATTAATTAAAGAATGAAAACACGACAGATCCAGGCAGAAGCCAAGGCAAATTTTTCGCGTTTCAACCCAACTTCAGACAAAGGCTTTTACGAAAGTTACTTTATCAGAGCGAATCATCCTACCGAAAAACAAGCTTTTTGGATACGCTATACAGTTTTTTCTCCTAAAAACAGCCCGGAAAAGACCATGGGCGAATTATGGGCAATTTTTTTTGACGGAAATAAGATTTATCCATCAAAAACTGAATTCCCAATAGCAGACTGCAAATTCCCTAACAAAAATTTTTATGTAGAAATCGGCAACAACATTCTTAATAGTGCACAGGCAACAGGAAAAGCAGGAGAAATCAGTTGGAAATTAAAGTTCAGTTCATCAGACGATGCTCTTTTTCTCTTACCACTGAGCTACTACAACGCCCCATTCCCTAAGGCAAAATCTATAGTAAGTCAACCCTTTGCAAGTTTTAAAGGATATATCAAGTCAGGTAAGGAGAAATATGAAATAAACAACTGGATTGGTTCACAGAACCATAATTGGGGAGAAAAGCATACCGATTACTATGCATGGGGGCAGGTAGCAGGATTTGACAACAGCCCTGATACTTTTTTAGAATTGATTACAGCCAAGCTGGTAGTAAAGGGGATAGAAACACCCTTTCTGACTATCCTTGTTCTTCGTCATAAAGGCAAAGAATATCAGATCAATAACCTTGGAAGCTGGTTTCTGAACAAAGGGTCCTTTGATTATTTCAACTGGGAATTTGAATGCAAGACCAAAGAAATAGAAATCAAAGGCCGGATAAAGGCAAAGTCAGCAGATTTTGTTGGCTTGCGATACCACAATCCTGCAGGCGGTGACAAAAACTGCCTCAACAGTAAAGTTGCAAGTTGCGAATTACAAATAGAAGAAAAATCAAAAGCCGGCATGCCTCAGGCCTTATACAGCGCCAACAAATGTGCTTTTGAAATATTAACCAATGAAGGACAAGAATATCATGGCATTAAAATCAATTTTTAATTTCGGAAAAAAGAAGCAGGATTTAAAGGATAAACTGGTACTTATCACTGGTGCGGCACAGGGAATAGGTTTTGAAACAGCCTTGCAATTTGCAGCGGCAGGTTCGCACCTTATCCTTACAGACATTAATGAGCCTTTGCTAAAAACTGCAAAACAAAAATTAGGAAAAAACAACAAAATTAAAATCTATACTTACGCCGTAGACGTTTCGGACAAAAAAGCAGTACAGACATTGGCAGAACAGGTAGCTGATGAGATTGGCAAGATAGATATACTGATTAACAATGCAGGAATCGGGCATCACGGACCACTGGAAGAAACCACTATGGAGACATGGAAAAGACTGATCGACATTAACATATGGGGCCCTATCTATCATATCTATGCCTTTCTTCCTATGATGAAAGAACAGGGGCACGGACAAATCGTGAATGTTTCTTCCGGGCAGGCCTATTTCAGGTTACCTTCCTGGGGTGCTTATGCCTCAACTAAAATGGCAATTGGTGCAATCAGTGACATCCTGCATTATGAATTACAGCAGTACAATATTAAGGTCACAACGGTTTTCCCTTATGTAGTTAATACAGGATTTTACAATGATGTTGAGGGAGATAACCTCGGCGCAAAATTATCTATGAAGCTATTGCCACTTTATTCACAGAAGCCTGAAACTGTTGGTAAAATCATTTTCAAGGCCGTTGAAAAAGGTAAACGTATAGAGATGGTCAACATACTAAACAGCGTGGCAAAGAGCCTTCATTTTTTGAACCCTGTGTCAGATGTATTTTCAAAAGCAGCGAATTTTGCTTTGAACGGACCTTCAAAAAACCCTAACGATTCTTATATTTTAGGAAAATTAGAAAACATTACGAATATGATTTCCAACCTTTCATACGGCGCATTTGGTAATGTCGGTTTCAAAGTCTGGGAGGTAATGTCCGGGGAACATGAATTCACAAAAGGAAAAAAAGGAAAGCTGCCCTTTGAGTTCAAGGTTGACTGGGGTCCGAAAAGTATTATTGATTTCCTAAACCCTTTTGAAGAGGAATTTTTCTGTAACGACCTGGAAGGAACAGTAACAGTTGGCGGCTTGTGTGAGGATGCCCCCTGCAAAGGGCGTCTCGAATTGAAATATTTTTCGGAACAGAAAATCCGTTATACATTTGATTTCGAAGTAGACGGACAAGCCTATGAATACCTTGGCGAAAAGCGAAATATTTATCCTTGGAACATCCCCTACTCACACACTACCTGTTTTGGCGAATTGCGAAAATCCGGCTCAGACAAAGTTATCTCTGAATCTATTACACATTTCCATTGGGATACACTAATGACGTCTTTGGGTAGCTTTGAATTGGTCCGAGAGAGTGCCTGACATCACTAATTAACAATAATAGCTTCAAGGTCTTTAACAAGCTGACGACCTTCCTCCGTTAACCGCTTAAGGTTTTCGCCATTTTTCTCCTTAGAAAATGCCATAATAACAAAGTTATCGGCACAGATTTCGTCGGGGTGAATATTGTATCTTGTATTTTCTCCCACCTGTTCCCAAAAACCTGTTATTTCTTCAACAGAAGAACCTACATCTTTGTTTTTTACAGACCAGGTACCTGCGCGATTACCTACTTCAAAGAGTTGAAAAGTCAGGTAACTAAAAAAAGCGGGCAATTCACTTTTGTAAGTATTGTGCCTTGAATATATTGCGGGGATAGCCTTAAATTCCCTCCCCTTGTTGTCTTTCACAGTAATAGCATAACGCAAATCGACACCATCAGGATTATACAGAACCCTTTTTTTCAAAAAATCAGAAAGGGCAAGATTCGGCAATTTTTCGAAACCTATCCGTTGATACATTTTATCTCTTACCCCTTTATTGTATCGTGAATACACGTGAAATATTTCATGGATCATCGTTCTTACAAATCCATTATTCTCGCCATTTTCATCCATATTTAACATAGGGGCAGGGATAATAATTGAATTATCACGGGTATAGTAGACGGAAGAACCGTAATACTTCCCTTTCGTCTTAATTAGATAAATCTCAGGAAGGTTGATATTCGGGTCAATTTTATAGCAAAGATTGAGTGCTCTATCAAATAAATTCTTAGTCAATTCTATTTCTTTATCAGAAAACTCAGACAAATCATTCGACAGCATTTTTTTATACTTATGAAGAACAGAATCCCTTGGCATTTCTTCCAGGTTTTGTTTCATCTGAATGGACATTTCGAGATTGGCCACTTTATCAAAAAACCCCTCTTTTTCATCTCTGATAATACATTTCTCAGCATCACTTATTGAAAGCAATCTATAGGCTGCCGGCTTAGAAGAAGTTGTAGTAGTAGGAGTTGACTTTGAACAGGCTGACAATAGAAAGAGCACAAGAAGTACGTAGAAGAATTTTGATATAGTCCGCGTTAAGATTTTCATATGTATGAGATTAATACAAAATATTAAAAGATAAAATTTTCGATGAATTTAAAATCAATATTTAAAGACGAAGCGAAGTTAAAAAAAGAGTATTTTAAATACTTTCAACAAAACCGTTCTAAAAACATAATAAAAGATGGTTACCATTTAAAATTAAAAACCATAAACATACAATATAGTGAGCAATAAAAGCATTCGGCAGGTTAAAACTTAATCCTAGAGGTTATTTGACACAGGACATCAAGTAGGTTCCCGCTTCGGGGCCTGTACAAAAAATCAGGTCAAGAATACTCAGATTAGGTATAAACCCATGTCTATCTTCGAATACCTGTGGATAGGTGGTGGCTTCAAAATGAGGATCATCTGAATGCAGGTAATTTTTGGGAAGGACCTGCGATCTGAAGTCAAGTTGTTTTTCATCCGTTTTTTTACAAAAAGAAGAAGAGAAACTGACTGTAGTTTTTAATTGCAAAACACGAAGAACAAGTTCATGCACATCCAGACAAAAATTAAATAGCAAGTCGTATTTTTTTTGAAAAAGAGGGATCAAATCATCTTTGTAATATTCAAAAAAGGGGCTGTTTCCATAAGCAGTCTGAATAGATTTCCAATGAATAGATTGCCAGTTGCTGTTGTTATCAATAGCAACCTTTTTGATGTTAGCCTGTTGGTGTTTCCCTTTGAGCAAAGGAATAGACAAGGAGACGATTCCATTAGCCGTGGCAATGCAACACCTGTTACGAAAAGAGCCTTTTCTATAATTTTCGTGCTGTTCAATACAGACCTTATTATGTTTCACATATTTGGTAAAACATTGAATGGGTCCGAGGTATTGAATTTCCATTAAAACAGATGTTTTCATTTCTTATCTTTTCTTACAAAAGTGACCATCCTTGATGAAAAAACCAAGTCAATTCAGTTTTTTTGATTGTATTCAAAACACATTTGACACTAAAAAGTGAATACAAGCCTGGATCTGATATCAGAAAAAAATCAGACAGGATATGTTTTAGCAAAGGCTCATTTTAACGAAACATTTAGGAATGTTTAAGTTTTTTGAATATAAAGAGTCAAAAATGAGTGAAAAAATTGCTTTTTTGCCTATTCAAACGTACCTTATTTACAAAAGAAGGATTAAAATTAATTTTTTTAGTGAATACTTGTCATTTCCTATGTAAAACTCACAGGAAGTTTGTAATTTACCATAAAATTAGTGTGTTTTGTATAATTCTGTTATCGAAGCCTTTTTTTTTGGAAAAAGAATACTATTTTTGTCTAAGAAAAGTTTGCAACTGTTTTAAGTAAATAGTTGCAGATTTATTATGTAGCAGATTTCATTAATAAAATGAAAATACTGTTGCCATAAAATTTGGTTGTGCAATAAAATAAAAGATTTTAATTATCAGTGTAAGATTTCATTATTTTCATGAATCAGGCATTGTTTCAATATTAAAAATTTTTTTCACAAATTGCCGTACAACCTGAATGGTAATAAAAATAAACTTATGAAAAAATATATATTACTGACTGCAGTGTTTTTGGGAATTGGTTTTAGCTCCAATGCACAGCAAGATGCCATGTTTACCAAATACATGTTCAATCCTTTGCCTTTTAATCCTGCCATAACAGGAACAACACAGGCACTTGACATGATTTTATTACACAGACATCAGTGGTTCGGTCTAAAGGGTGCACCGATGACACAATCTTTTTCAATACATTCTCCAATCAAAATTGGCAAATATAATGACAATGCATCCTTCGGAGGATTCCTTGGACACGATCAAATCGGGGTTACACGCACATTTACCGGTTATGCAACCTTTAGCTATCGACTTAGGCTGAACAACCCTACTAGAGCAAGAAAAACAATATATTTGAATATAGGTTTATCCGGTGGAGTAGCAAATTGGTCGGCAAATTACTCCTCTTTGAATCTTGACGATTCAAACGACCCTTCCTTTCAGAACCTCACTCCAAATTTATTTTTACCTAATTTCGGAGCCGGACTCTACTTGTATTCCAAGATGTGGTATGTAGGTATTTCTGCTCCTAAATTATTGACGAATAATATGCGGACAAGATTACAGAATGAAAACTCTTCATTGCCTATTGCACAGGAGTACAGACATTATTATCTTACATTCGGAGGAGCAATAGAGGTTACAGAAAATTTTGTCATCCGCCCTTCATTCTTAATTAAAAATGTGGGTTTATTTGTAGAAAAGAACAGTCAGAATTCAATAGGTGCTCCTACTGAATTCAATATAGACCTTGGATTTTTGCTGATGCGAAGATTTTGGATAGGCGTATCCTTTCGCTCATCAATTGAAGCTATTTCCGGCTTGGGTTCTTCCTATGATTCAGTTGATTTCTGGCTTGGCATGCGTCTAAAAAACGGTATTCGTTTTGGTCTTGCCTATGATTACACCCTTACAAAAATTCAGGGACCCGGGTTGGGTTCTTATGAGGTTATTTTGGGTTACGACTTATACAAAACATTAGAGGATGCTGACGGAGGAAGAATTATTGACCCCCGTTACCTGAACTTTTAAGATACTGTACTCATCAAAAGATCTCAAATGCACCCTATGAGATTTTTTGATGAATGCATTTACATACTGAAACACTATATGATCATTAGTAATTCAAAGACAGGTTGCCACAAGGGCTGACTTTTATCTTTTTATTACTTGTAACATTTCCTAAACAGAACTATGCGATTCCTAAACTATAAATTAACACTTTTTATTGTACTTCTGTATTGTACTATGGCAGAGGCGCAGCGTGCTAAATTAAACCGGGCCGAACGATTGATGGGTCAGCATAATTATACTGCTGCTATTGACATCTATCTGAGTGTTTTGGAAAAAGGCAATGATACAGATGCTTCAATAGGTATTGCTGAGTGCTACCGACGTGTAGGCAATCCTGATGAAACTGAATATTGGTACGGCCTGGTTTCCAGACTTCCGAATGCCCCGCAGAAATCCTGGTTGTATTATGCACAGGCATTACAGAGAAACGGGAAGTATAACGAAGCAAAAAAATGGGCTGAAAAGTATGTTAATGATATAGAACCAAATAATACACAGGCAATGTGGCTGATAAAATCTTGTCAGGAATCTGTCATTCAGGATTTACATGCTTCCGGTAAACTCTATAAAGTCTCACCGGTTGATGAATTGAATACAGAGAATGATGAATTTGCACCTACCTACTTTAAAAATGATCTGGTATTTATCTCTGCAAGAGACCATCCTGCTCATATTAAAAACTTCAATAGGTGGTCTGAGGAAGAAGATAAACCTTTTACAGAAGTATATACATCAAAAAGAAATCAAATAGGTGAGCCTGAAGAGTTTAAATTCAATTATGGCAAACCTGAAAAATTCAGCAAATCTCTTAGCACTAAACTCCATGATGGGCCAATGTGTTTCAATTCTGAATTTAACACGGTATATTACACCCGGTCAAGTCCTGAAAAGGCAGATGACGGGGTTATCAGATTGAAAATCTTTCAATCAAGGGGTGCACCAAGTAAATATTCCGATCCAAGTGCTTTACCTTTCAACGGTGAAGAGTACTCTGTACTACACCCTTCTATTTCTGAAAACGGGGAAATGCTTTTCTTTGCTTCTGATATGCCTGGTGGATTCGGAGGTTTTGATTTATATGTTTCCTACCTTGAAGATAACCGTTGGTCTCCACCGGACAATCTAGGTCCAACAGTAAATACTGAAGGAAACGAAATCTTTCCTTTTATCCACAAAAGCGGGACATTATATTTTTCGTCTAATGGTCTTGTAGGATTAGGTGGTGATGATATTTATAAAACCAAACAAAATTACGGTACCTGGACTGATCCTATTAATTTGGGTTACCCCATTAATACACGAGATGATGATTTTGGTTTTATAGCAAATGCGGAACAGACACATGGATATTTCTCTTCTAACCGGAAGGGTCAGGGAGGCGATGATATTTATACCTTTACTAAATTATCTGTGACTATTGAGATCAATGTTTTCGATGAAGTTACACAAATGCCTATAGAGGCTGCAGATGTATTCACACCTTGTTCTGACGTACAGAATTTTCTGACGAATCAGGATGGAAAGGTCATAATGGAATTGCCATTGAATAAAGCTTGTGATTTCGCAGCTGAAAAACTAGGTTATCAACCGAACTCTGTTCGTTTGCCTAAGAATCAGATGCCGGGTAAAACTATCTTTGTTCAGATACCCCTAAAAATGGAGTGTATCTTTATTATTTCCGGTACTGTTGTGGATGGTTTATCAGAAACACCTGTGGATAGTGCCTTGGTACGCCTTCAATCCTATTGCTCGGGCGAACAGGACGAATTGTCTATGTATACTGATTCTGAGGGTAAATATGAATTCAGAGATGTCAGGGAAGATTGTGATATACGGGTAACGGTGGCAAAACCTGGTTTTACGCGGGGTTCTGTAACATTTAAGACAGGTACCGAATGTGGTGAACCTGCTAAAATTGCCGGAGTAATAGATGATTCGGGAGCAATTGTCAAATCAATACCTTTATATTGTTTCGGAGATAATTGTGAAACAAATCCTGATGATCCTACAGAACCGGATGTTGATCCTGATTTGTGTGTTAAAGATTCGGTATCACTTCCTGACGGAAGTACTGAGATTGTCTTTTGTGACGGAACTTCCAAGGTAATAGGTTCGGATGGAATTGAGACATTCTATGATGAAAACAAGGAAGAAATAGACCGTCCTGATGTTGGAAATGCTCAACTAGTCCATATTTTTTATGATTTTGACGATGCAAAGATTCGCTCTGATGCAAAGAAGGGATTAAATGATCTCGTAGCAATACTTGAGGCATATCCTGAAGCAAAGATAAAAATTACATCTCACACTGATGCCCGTGGAAAAAGAGGGTATAACAAACGTTTATCCAAACGTCGTGCAGAATCAGTTGTCAGATATCTGATGGGTAAAGGCGTTGCCAAAAATCGTTTAAAGGCCAAAGGGATGGGTGAGGAAGTGATGATCAATGATTGTTATGATGGCATAGAATGTACTGAGGAACAGCATCAGGAAAACCGTCGGACTGAGTTTACAGTGATTGAATATATTCCTCCGACTCTGGGTGATGGAAAATCTCAGAAGCCTTCAAATATAAAGACCAATGCTTGCAGGGATTGTCCTGGAGCTTCTGAAGTAGAAGATGAGAGTGGAAATGATGACAATGTTGAATCCTCATTAAATGAGGAATAGGATTTAAGATCTTCCAAATAAAAAGCGTTCAGAAAATTTCTGAACGCTTTTTTTATATGGACAAGAAAGCAATTAGTAAGCAGATATAATGTATTGTGTTTTTTTGTTTGCAAAGTTCATCCAACCATCCAAAAATCTCATCATTTTTTTGCGTCAGCGATGTGCAGCAGTGATGCCCCGGGCATCAGACCACAGTGGCTGTTTTTTTTTAACAGCTGCTGTGGGCCGAACGAACAGTGCGCTGCGAAACGTAGCGCCCGGACGCCCTAATTTTTAGTAGTAAGTAACCTTTGGTCTTTGAAATCAGATTGTTTTACTTTCAGGCAATTTATAGACAGGTAAAATGAATTTTGTTAATTATCAGAAATGACAATACTACCATCTTCGATGCTGATTTTTAAGGGAGACTCTTTAAAATCTTCGAGAGATAAATCTATTAATTCCTGCAGGGCTCTTTTATCCTCATCATAAACAGGAATCCCTTCACCGAGTTGTTTTGTTGGTATGACCTTACCTGAAATAAATTCCCCCTTCTGATTTATTTTTAACTGAAGAATCGGCCCGACGCCCTTTGAACCTTTGAGGCTGAATTTATCATAGGTACAAAAGTTACCCATACTATAAGTTATAAAACGTTTTTTGTATAATTCTACAGCCCGGGTAACATGCGGACCATGACCGAGCAAAATATCAGCACCTGCATCAATACAATCGTGAGCAAATTTATAAACATTGCCTCGGTTATACCCCAGGAAGACTTCGTCTCTGCGGGGAGTATGTGTAGCTGAAGCACCTTCGGCGCCTGCATGAAAGGAGACTATAACAATATCACAAATACTATCTAACATTTTAACAATACCTGCTGCTTCCTTATATTTTTTCATATCAAAGCAGCCACTGTTCGGTGCAGCAGCAAGGAAGCCGTATTTAACCCCTTCTTTTTCAAAAGTTGTAAAGGGTCTGTCCAATGAACCTGCATAAAACAGTCCTGAAGTATCCAAGACAGAGGCAGAGACTTTTCGTCCCCCGGCGCCAAAGTCATTGGCGTGATTATTTGCCGTACTGACCAGGTCAAACCCTGCATTTTTAAGCAGGTTTGTATACCGTGCAGGCATTCTGAAGGTATAACAATATTTTGGATTATTACAGGATTTTGCGACACCTCCCCTACCGACAACCCCTTCGAGGTTACCGAAAGTAAGGTCTGCGGAATCCAGGAAATGTTGTACATCTTTGAACAAAGTTTTACCATCTTCAGGAGGCAGGGAACGCGTAGAAGGATAATCTGTCCCCATCATAATATCACCGACGGCTGTGATATTTATAAAGCTATCAGCTTCAGGTACGACCGTATCAATGACAGGAGAAAACATAGAAGCCGGCGCATCAACAGTTGTAGCATTTTCTTTATTATTACCAAGTGTACAACTGATAGCATATATTGCAAGAACAGAAAAAGCAAAAATTTTGAGTGAATAAATTCCTTTCATAAAATCATTTTCATTATATATAAACAGTACTTATCTAAAAATAATAAGGATTTGCCTCCAAATACCTTACAAAAGTAATTATTTTTAAGCATAAGGGCAGAAGTGTAGCAATAAACTTAGTATATTAGAAAAAAAAGATACAAAACCCAGGTCCCAAAAAAAAATAAATGAAAAAAAGACTGCAAGTCACATGTGGAGTAATTGAAAAAGAAGGCAAATTTTTGATTGTTCAACGTGGTGAAACAATGAGGTATGCTTTGAAGTGGGAATTCCCCGGAGGAAAAATAGAAGCAGGAGAAACTCTTAAGGAATGTATGAAGCGGGAATTGAAGGAAGAATTAGATATAGAGGTTGAAGTTTCTGAAAGGCTTGACACAGTATTCAGAGAATACAAGGAACTTACCATTGAGCTGATACCATTCAGGTGTCAGATTATTAAGGGAGAAATAACCTTATTGGAGCACCTTGACATGGCCTGGATAGACATAGAACAGCCTATAGAACAGGAACTATGCGGGGGTGATTATATAATTGCAGAACAGTTAAAAGCAGAACAGTTAAAATGACCCTGATGCGGTTCTTATAAAAATATTATCTGATTCCTTTTTTGATTAAAACAATAAAACAACCGGGAAGCAGACAAAATCACTTCGTTTTGGGTGCTAAAAGCCAATAAGCAAACAAGGAAACAAAGAATCCTGAGAACCATGAAAGCTTATAAATAACAGCTAGAGAAGGTATAAAAAAGCCAAGGAGAACTACTATTACACCAATACCCAAAGCGATCATAGCCGGCATATTAAAGCCTCCGTATTCCCCCTTTTCATCATAAAGGGCCGACAGATGGAGTTCTGTTTTTCTGACCAAAAAGTAATCTGCCACAAGAACACCGAGTACCGGGCCCAACAAACCACTTACAAAAAGGAGAATCGGAATAATTTCGCCGAGCAACCACCAAGGGCAAATAATTATTCCAATTAGAGCAGTAATATATCCACCTTTTTGAAAAGATATAGATTTGGGAGCTACATTAGAGAAAGCATTTGCCGGTGCAATAACATTTGCAGCAATATTGGTACTAAGCGTAGCAATTAACATAAAGATCTGAGCAATGAGGACAACCCATTTAGATTCGAATTGATTGAGTAGCTGAACGGGGTCCCAGGGTGCATCGTTTCCGATGAGAATACCATCGAAATTGATAATAGCCGCACAGGTCACAAATATACCCACAAAGGAATATAAAATCATAGTACCCGGCAAGCCAATAAACTGCCCGGTCATTTGGCTTTTCTGAGTGGGGACATATCGTGTAATATCAGCGACAGATATAGCCATTGTACCCCAAAAACCAACCATAATAGTAAGGTAGCCAAGATAAGTCATCCAGGTAGCCCCTTCACCTGACAGGGGGGGAGAAGCCTTTATCACAGAGGATACCGTTTGATCATTGGCAAATTGCACCTTCACATCCACCCCTTTATGTAAGCCATTGACCGGGAAATCTGAAAAATCATTCCCTGTCAAAGGAATCCAGGCTGTTCTGATAGTATCATTTTCAACATTAGAAGAAAACATCACTTTTGTAGCCTTTACAGCACCATCCTTATCTTTTAAAGGGTTCAGGCTTATACTTAAGCCTGTACTATCATTTAGTACAGCTGCCTTCTGTTCAAGTTGAGAACTTTGCTCCAATACAATAGCAAAGCCACCTGCCTGATTCCATCCCCAGGCAATCAGAAGCAGCCCCATTCCAATTAAGATAGGAGCAGACCATTCTTCGAGCCACCTTATACTTTCGGTCCCTTTCCAGATAAAATAAACGTTCATCAGCCAAAACAAAGCAAAGCCTAAAAACTGACCAATACCCAGGTTCGAAGGGATTTCAGCAGGAATCCCTCCGGATAAAATCCAACCGATAGCAAAAAGAGCGAGGCCACCCAACCAGGTTTGAATACCGAACCAACCACAAGCCACCAAAGCCCTGATGAGGGAAGCGACATGAATACCAACCGTACCGAAAGCTGCCCTTCCAACAACAGGAAATGGAATCCCGTATTTTGTCCCTGCATGACCGGTAAGGACCATAGGTATAGTAATTATCAGATTACCCATGCCAATAATAATCAGTGCACCCCACCAGGAAATACCATCAGTTATCATTGAAGCGGCCAACATATAAGTAGGAATACAAACAGCCATTCCAATCCACAAAGTCGCCAGGTTGCAGGTAGACCAGGTACGTTCCTGAGGAGGTATTGGTGCTAAATCCTCACTATAGAGTTGAGAGTTAATAACATCTTCACTAAGGTTGAATATTTCATTTTTCTTCATAACGAGGAGACTTTAACTATGTTCCGGAATTCAATAAAAAAATAATATCAGGCAGTAATTAAGCAGATTGCAGATCAGGAAATTTATTTACAAAACCAATCATGCATATTTTTTTCAGAATCAATATTAATAAAAACATCTTGATAATATTTAATTCTGTCCAGTAATCGGGTATCGGTTAATATTACGTCAAAATCAGCTTCAAAAATCAATTTTTCAATTTTAGAATCAGTGTCATGAACTGATTTTCGTAAACAACGGATTACTTTTTGTTTATCAATGTAAAAAATTGTCTGACAAACCATTTCCTTATCCCCTACCCAATTCCCTTTTTCATGAACAGCAAAAACCAATTCATTTTTTCTAAAATAGAGGCTAATGAATTCAGATCCTTTTTGATCAGAAGAGGCAAAGCGAAAACCTTTAAGGATATTAGCATCCATTATTTTTGTCAGAAGCCCGCCAGCATTACTGTTACATGAGTATGAAAAAACAGTTTTCTGGAATTTTTCAGAGCCATCCACAATTTTTTGAAGCAGGGTCCGATTGGCAATTTTATTTTCAAGGGCCCTTTCATCGGCCGACATTATTTTTTCGGCAGACACCAAAGAAGCTTCAGGTGAATGCTTCCTATCGGAATCTACAGAATGACAAGCTACAGAGAAATACAAACAAAAAAAGAGAAAAAGGCGGTACATACTATTTGGGATATTTTTACAAATTCAATTTAAACAAAATTCCCTGTTTAACATCAATACCCGGATAAAATATAAATAATTTAATACGTATGTTTATCAGCTATAGCAATTGCCTGTGAGATAATATTCAAACCTTCATCTATTTGCACTTTAGTAATACACAGCGGTGGTGCGACAAAAATAAAGCTCCATTTAACAAAGGTAAACATACCGAGTTCTCTGATTTTGGCAGCTACCTGACTCATTACCTCTGAGCTACCATTCCATGGGCACATAGGTTCTTTACTTTCTCTGTTCTTCACTATTTCAAAACATCCGAGCAGTCCAGTATTTCTCCAATCCCCGATCGAGGGATGTTTAGTTTTCATTCGTTCTACCTGTTGATCCAAGTATTGACCCATTTCAGCGGCATTTTCTATCAGATTATCCTTTTCATAGATATCGAGGACAGCCAATGCTGCGGCACAGGAAACAGCATGCGCAGAATAAGTAAGGCCGAGCGGAAGTTTTTTATTAACAAAAGTATCCGCGATATGAGGTCTGACAATCATAGCACCGAGCGGTAAATATCCTGAAGTAAGTCCTTTGGCCATACACATAATATCCGGAGTTACATCATGGTGATCGATAGCAAAATATTTTCCTGTTCTGCCAAAGCCACTCATCACTTCATCATCAATCATCAGGATGTTGTATTTATCACAAAGTTCTCTGACCTTTTTGAGGTAAAAAGGAGGATATTTAATACACCCTGAACTTCCGGAGGCCCCTTCCATAATAATAGCAGCGATAGTCCCCGGACTTTCGTATAAGATTACCTGTTCAAGATTTTTTATAGCCCTTTCACCACATTCTTCGGGAGAGCTGCTATACCATGGGCAACGATAAGAATAAGGATTCTCGACATGAACTACATTAGGATTTTGCTGACTATCTACCGGATGGCGACGAGGGTCACCCCCTGCAGTAATTGCACCATAAGTTGCCCCGTGATACGAACGATACTGAGCGATAATTTTATGTTTTCCCGTATATACACGAGCTATTTTAATGGCATTTTCGACCGCTTCAGCACCACCGAGCGTAAAAAATGTTTTAGAGAGGTCACCGGGTGTAATTTCAGCAAGTTTTTTACCAAGAAGGCCACGTGGTTGAGTAGCCATACTGGGAGCAACAAAATTCAGTTTCGACATTTGCAGGGCAACAGCCTCCGCGACTTCCTTTCTACCGTGACCAATATTAACATTCATTAATTGAGAAGAGAAGTCAATAATTTTTTTTCCTGTTCTGTCATACACATAAACTCCTTCAGAAGATTCTATATTCATCGGGTTCAGGCCACCTTGCTGAGACCAAGAGAAGAAAGTATAATTGAGATTATCTTCGAGGATCTCCTGGTCATTAATATTATTAAATATATTTTTAGTAGTTTCCATAATAAGAAGTATTACTTTTTCAGAGAGGTTAGTAGGTTATTGGCTTTTTGAATAATTTCGGCTTCCGTTTTCAAATCAAGCGCAAACTGGCTGAAAGTTTCATCGAAATCAGGAATATACCCCAGGATTAAAGGCGCAAAAGAGCCGAACAATTTTTCATTCATTGTAAATATATTTTTCCCCTCACTACCCGGGGAAATTGTATAAATAATACGTGATTTAAACAGTAAAAAATTACCATGACACCAAACCATTCTATCAGGTGATTGAAATTCAGTGACTTTATATTTGTTTTTTTTCTCCAGATCGAGATTTGATTTTATTCTGAAATTAGAATATAATTTAATTTCCCCTTTTAAAGACAAGATAGTAGAATTCCATCTGGCGAAATCATCTCCATTCGTCAGTATTTCCCAGATTACTGTTTGTTTGGCATCAATCTGGATGGAAACATTGGTTTCTCTGGCAAAAAAGGATCTTTGGGTTCTGGCAACGCCATCAACAAGTTCTTTATCAGACATTAATACATATTTAATAATTAGACAAAAACGTAAAGAAGCAAGTACAGGAACTTACTTCTTTACGAATTTCGTAGTATTTAACAAGCATAAGAACACGCATTGAAATTGATACGCTGGTATCAATATGATTTCATGAATCGATACTGCGTATCGATTGCGTTAATTCGCTAAATAAATTGATACTCTGGTATCAATTTATTTAGCTCATCCAATTAGTCTTTGCTTTTGGATTCCATTTTGTTGTTGTTTTCTTGAGGAAAGTCCAGAAACCGATAGAACTTTCACCTGTGATATCATGTGAGCCGAATCTTGAGTCGTTCCATCCGCCAAAGGAAAAAGGTTCACGGGGTACCGGGACCCCTACATTGACACCAACCATACCGGCACTTACTTTTTCAATAATATATTTTGCCGTACCACCGTTCTGAGTAAAAACAGCAGCAGCGTTACCGTAGTTTGAGCTATTTTCGATCGCAATAGCTTCGTCAACAGAATCAGTTCTCATAATAGCAATGACAGGTCCAAAAACTTCTTCTTTGGCAATCGCCATATCTGGTGTAACAAAATCAATTACGGTAGGGGCGACATAGAAGCCACCTTCTTTACCCTGGACTACGGTATTTCGTCCATCCACAAGGACCTTTGCCCCTGCAGCTTCCGCATCATTAATATATCTTTCAATACGTTCTTTGGCTGCTTCAGAAATAACAGAGCCCAAATTTTCACCACAGATAATATTTCTTGCCTCATCACATAATTTTTCAATAATATGATCCACTTTACCAACAGCCACCATAGCAGAGGCTGCCATACATCTCTGACCGGCACAACCTGACATTGAGGCTGCGATATTAGAAGCGGCCATTTGGACATGAGCATCTTCAAGAACAATTAAGTGGTTTTTTGCTCCGCCTAAGGCTGCACAACGTTTGAGCGCAGAAGTAGATCTTTTATAAACAATTTTTGCTACTTTGGTGGAACCTACAAAGGATACCGCTTTAATTTCAGGGTGGTCACAGATAGCTTCAACGACTTCTTTTCCACCATTAACAATATTAAGAACACCATCAGGCAAGCCAGCCTCTGCCAACAACTCTCCGATACGCATAGCACTTAAGGGCACCATTTCAGAGGGTTTTAAAACCATACAATTTCCAAGTGAGAGCGCATTGGGAATAGTCCAAAGCGGCACCATATGGGGGAAATTAAAAGGCGTAATAGAGGCAACTACCCCCATTGGAACGTGAGTAGTTCTGCATTCAACTCCTTTACTGACTTCCTGAACTTCATCACGAACTATCTGCGGAAGAGAGCAGGCAAATTCACAAAGTTCGATTCCTTTATCGACTTCAGCAGCAGCTTCTCCTAATGTTTTACCATTTTCCCTATGCACTAATTCCACCAATTCCTCTTTATGACTTTCCAATAAAGTTCTGAATCGAAAAAAGACCTGTACTCTTTCTTTCAGAGTAAAAGCTGACCATGATTTAAAAGCTTTAGCAGCAGATTGAACAGCCTTATCGACAGCATCAGCATCAGACATAGGCATAGTAGATATTAAGCTACCGTCTACCGGGCTTATAATATTTATTTTTTCATAATTATCATCCACATAGGCACCGTGGATGTAATTTTTAGTTTCTGAAATTGTTTTTAACATTTTAAATCGTATTGGGTTAATAAAAAATAAATGAATAATCAGGCTCTTTGAAGGAATAAAATCAACAGATTTTATTAGAAAAGCATACCAAATTAGTCTTTTTTAAAAGAAAAACCAAACAAGTTGTTTAAAAAAAGCAGGAACAAATAAGGAGTCATATATCGAAAACAAAAAACAGAATACGAAATCCTAGGAGGACGAAAGATTACAGGGCAAAAAAAAGGTCTAACCTGAGCGGAAAGACCTTATTATATTATATTCAAATAAAAGATTAACGAACTTAACCTTCAATCATCAGTTTATGACTAACAATACCATTCTTAGTTTCAATATTAATGATATATAATCCAGCTGCAAGGGCAGCAGTATTCAATTGTTGAATATTATTACCAATTACAAGATCGAAAGGAACATCAGGCATAACAGTTTGCCCAATACTATTAATAATAGAAAGTTTTGCAGTAGTGACCACAGAAGATAACACTTCTAAAATAATATCCTGATTTGTTCCGGTAGGATTAGGATAAATTTTAGAGGATTCAATTTCCGCCTGAATATCTTCCACGCCGATCGTCCAATCCATTACTTCAAATTTAGCTTTAACAGAGCCAAAGGCAGTGTGGTTACAAAAAGTAGTGGGATTAAGCGGATAGACTCTCCATTCATAATTTTTATTAGGAACCAATGTCAGCCAGGATTCTGTACTTTCAGTCATAAAATCAAATTCAACTCCATTGGAAACAGGAATTCCCAAAAAGTTAACTTCATAGATATGAACACGATACATTGTGGCTCCGTTTACAGAATTCCAAAGGAATTGAATAACAGGATTAGGAGCAACTGCACCATCAATAGGATTGTTAACAGTTACGGGATCGGTAATATCAATATTTGAAGGAGTAGGATAATTTGTTTCATAAGCTCTCGCAGCATAATCAATAGCGATAGCATCCACCTGATCGGGTGTAAAAAACTGAGTACAACCAACATAAGAATAATAACTCATGAAATTATCAGAATTAACATGAATAGTATCATTGGAAGGAGAGAAAGTATTTATTTCAAAACTTACCCCGGCAATTGTAGTAGATGAATTTGACAATGCCGCAGCTGAAAAAGTATAAGATTCTCCCGGAGGAATACTATCAGGCAAATTAATTGTTCTGCTATCAGAAGAAGTAACCGTCCCTGCTGCAGTATGAAGGACATTCAAATCAAGAGTATAAGTAATTGAATCTGCGTTATTATCCCAATCCACACTAACAAGTTTAACAGAATCTACCGGGATGTATGCAGAAATATCAAAGTTTGAAACATCACAAATAACTTTCACAGAGTCGTTATTAACCCACAATTGAAAAGCATGTCCTGTACAAACAGCACTTCCATCAGAAGTGGAAGAAAGGTCAAGCGTTACTTTTCTTTGAATTCCAGCCCCGTGACAATTAACAGGATCAATTTTAACCGATTGATTTTGGTCTGTCATCGTTCCATTGGTGATACTGTTAGTACAAGTATCCTGTTCATGAAATAATTCATCAATGGTAATAACAGTACCAGAAATAACAGTATCAGTTGTGCTGTTATTGGTTACTTTAAGGCTATCCATTTCTACGAGATGAGTAGACCCTGTAACAGTAAAATCAGCATCAGCATGAATAAAGGACAAATCCGGGTTGGTTGAAGAGATATTCATATCCAGGACATAAGGTCCCATATTTATAAAGCCATAAATAACATCCACAGAACCCTGTGAGCCAGCATTAATAATATCATCTGTTCCATTTGCCGGGCAATAAATCTGAGTACTATCAGAATCACCGATAGTATCCTGCCACATCTGAGTAAAAGAACCTGCGCCAATTCTGAAGCCGGTTTCCACAACAATTAATGTTTTGGGGTATAACCTGTCTTTAGAAGAAGTATTCTGAATGCTCATATTGGTAAAGCTTTGATTATCTTCTCCCATTTTAAACGTTGTAGCAACAGGACCGATATATTGAGGTCTGAACATATAACCATAGGGATCATGTGCAGTAGCAGCATAATCACAAGCATTACTATAAGTAGACCCTGCACCACCAAAGGCAAAAGAAGGATTAGTACCACAAAAGCCATCGGCAGCAATTTCACAATTTTCCAATGGACCGGAGCGTGCAATATTTTCAACTTCAACACCACTTACAATAAAAGAAGGAGTACGACCATTAGAATTTGCCACTACATCGGAGTACAATAAATCTTCCCAACCGAAAAAAGTATGGGGAAGTGTAAAGAAGTGTCCGAATTCATGAGGACCTGTAGACACTGTAGTCATACCGGAACGAGGGATACATATAAAATCATTTATAAGACCATTCCCTTGCGGAGAGCCCTGATAGAAGCCACCACTACCTGGTGTTTCATTGACAAAAAACACATTTATCGGACCGGGAACTCTGTACATATTCATAAAGTAATTTGCAGCAGAAGAGTGACCGTCCTCGTAAAGAAGGGTACTATTGATGAATCGAATAGGACCAGCCAAATAAAACTCAATACTGACAGTATCAAAACTTTCACTGACCATGGATTGATAATGGTCATTAATATTACAAAGAAAATTTAGTGCAGTTTGAATGGGAGCACCACCAGAACCATCATTTTTATTAACAATATGCATCATAACGGGCGCATATTTACGTCCTGATCTGCTATTAAAAGATTGAAGCAATTCTGCTTTATTTCTACGGTTTTCAAGCATTCTGTTTTTTATGGGCATACCATCTTCATAAGAAACCCCGCACTGAGCGTGATTATGAGTAGATTGAGCCTTAATGCCAGTTTGAACTGCAGCAAATAAAATAATTATGAAATACAATAATTTATTCATGATATTAAATTAAAAAAATGACTAAAAACCAATGATTAAATTGCAAAAAATCAGGTAAAAGAACTTTTAAATCTTAAGACATGGTCAACAATATTAACAAGATAGTTAGAAATAAAGTTGTATTAAATCTAAAATTTAACAGATATTAACCCCAAAAAAAGTAAAAATTTTCGGGTCTGACAATTATTATTCTATTTTTTTTACATAATAATCAATAGTATGACAGAAATAGGATTATTTCATTGATAAGAATAAGTTATCTTAGAAATAATAAAAACAAAGAATTTGAAGGTGAAATGGAATCAACAATGAATTTGAAGAAAACTGTCAGTTGGGAGAGACAAAAAACAAAGATATTAAATTGATAAATTGAAGATAGTAACTTTTTAAAAAAAACAGAAACTATTAAAAAAAAGATGTTCAAAAGGCTTTTTTTTTTACATTTGTGTGTCAAAGAAGGTATAACATTATAAACCTGATAAAGTTTTCCTTCAAAAATAACTACTTATTAACAACAAGAGTATAATTCAGCAAAGTAAAAGACTATACTCTTAAAAATAAAACATATTAAAAACATGAAAATAACAGTTGTAGGTGCCGGTGCCGTAGGTGCGAGTTGTGCAGAGTACATAGCCATTAAGAATTTCGCATCAGAAGTTGTATTAGTTGACATCAAAGAAGGATTTGCAGAAGGAAAAGCAATGGACTTAATGCAGACTGCCTCGTTGAATGGTTTTGACACGAAAGTTACCGGTACTACCGGTGATTACAGCAAAACTACCGGATCAGATATATGTGTTATCACATCAGGGTTAGCCCGTAAACCAGGAATGTCACGTGACGAATTACTGGGTATCAATGCAGGCATTGTAAAATCGGTATCAAGCAGTTT
>CAJQOX010000272.1 GCA_905480075.1 uncultured Aureispira sp.
GGAGGTACCGGGTCTTTTACCTTTATCTGGGATTCGGGACAGACCACAGCAAATGCTACAGGCCTGAATGCGGGTCAGCACTGTGTAACGGTCAGTGATGCGAATTTGTGTCCTGAGGTACATTGTGTAACGATTACCGAACCTTCTGCAATTACTGTTTCTACAATTGGAATCCAGATTCCTTCCTGTCCGGGTGGTTCAGATGGTGAAGCCACTATTTTTGCCTCCGGGGGTACTGGAGGATCGTATAATTATATCTGGGATGCTTCTGCCGGTAGTCAGACTACCTTTAATGCCACAGGACTTTCAGGCCAAGCATATTGTGTAACAGTATCTGATGTTAATAGTTGTTCTGTTAGTCAATGTGTTACACTTACTGATCCGGCAGCAATTACGGTTACTGCAAGTGTGAACTCTAATTTTAATGGTCAGGATATAAGTTGTAATGGCCTGTCTGATGGTTCGGCTATTGCTACTGTAGTAGGTGGAAATGCTCCTATTGACTTTTTATGGAGTACCGGTCAGACCAATAATCCGCTTAATGGTCTGACTGCTGCCAAGTATATAGTTACAGTTACCGATTTTGATGGCTGTACTGCTATCGATTCTGTAACTTTGACAGCCCCTGCCCCTATTTCAGTTTCAGCTACAGGTACTAACGGTTCCTGTGCGGCAGGCTTAGGTTCTGCTACCACTACTGTTAACGGGGGGACTCCAACCTATTTTTACTTCTGGAGCAATGGTCAGACAACGTCTAATGCCACCGGTCTTGTAAATGGTATTCATTGTGTGACGGTTTCAGATCTTAACAGTTGTGCCGATTCGGTTTGTGTTACAATTACTACTTCTTCCGCTCTGAATACAACCACATCCGTAATTTCCGATTATAATGGGCAGGATGTAAGTTGTAATGGCTTATCTGATGCATCGGCAGATGTAATACCCTCCGGCGGTACGCCACCCTATACTTTTCTTTGGGATACCGGAGAAACAAATGATACGATTTCCAATGTTTCGGCTGGGATTTATTTTGTTACGGTTACCGACTTTTTGGGTTGTTTTGGTGTAGATTCTGTAATAGTTACTGAACCAATTGCCTTATCTCTTAGTTTTAATATTGTTAATGTATTATGTTTCGGAGATTCCACAGGCGAGGCTGATGCTATTGTTAATTGGGGAACTCCTTCCTATAGCTACGCATGGTCTGATGGACAGACTACTTCTACTGCTACAGGTCTTCAGGTGGCAAATAATCCCTACTCGGTTATCATAACAGATCTTAATTCATGTACAATAAGCAATTCTTTTAATATCAATCAAGATCCTCAGATTCCTGCTCCTGATATTAATGTTGTAGATTCTGTTGTTTGTGAAGGAGATAATCTGGACTTCAGTACACCTGCTGGGCTTGCGTGGGAATGGTCGGGACCTAATGGTTTCTCTTCCAGTATTCAGTTTAATACTATTACTACTGCTGCCCTTGTCAATGATGGTCTATACTTTTTAATAATAGAAGATGCTAACGGCTGTAAGTCTGATACCGCTTTTCAAATCCTTACAGTTAATGCCCCTCCTTCAACTCCGGTTATTTCCGGGGCTGATGTTTGTGACGGAGATACTATCTTCCTTAGTTCCAATGTTTCCTGCGATAGTACTTTATGGACCGGACCCCTTGGGACTCTTTCGGGGTTGAACGCAAGTATTGCTATTCCTTTTTCTTCAGCTTTGTATGCAGGGGGTATCTGGACTATGGAATGTATTGATACCAATACCAAGTGTTCCTCTCAGTCCTCCCCCTTGTTGATCAATATTATTAGCACACCTTCTCTTCCTTTAATTACTACTACAAGCCCAGTATGCTTTGGAGATAGCGTTGAATTAACTGCAAATAATGTCGCAGGCGCAAGCCATGATTGGTATGCAGATTCCAATCTGACGATTTTCCTTGGTTCAGGGCTTACTATTACGGTTCACAATCTTACCGTAGACAGTACTTTTTATCTCGTGCAAACAGTTAACGGATGTTCTTCGCCGGCGGCTTCTGAAATGGTTGTTGTGAATCCATTGCCTCCTACTCCGTCTATCAGAGCTGATTTTGCTATTTGTGAAGGGGATAGCCTAAACCTTAAGACAGGGGTTACCGGTGTCAGTTATCTTTGGACGAATCCTGCAGGTGGCACTTCCTCTCTTCAGACTCTAAGTATCTATCCTTCGGTTCTTAATGATTCCGGAATTTATACACTTTCAGTAATGGATATCAATGGCTGTCAATCTGCTGACACTTCTGTTTATGTAACTATTAACTCCTTGCCGATTGCTCCTCCCACAACAAATAACAGCCCTATTTGTTCAGGTGATACCATTCGCTTGGGAGTAACTTCTGCCGGTTGTGATCAGATGTGGTGGGTAAATAGACTCAATGACACTATCATAACTACTAATCTGGCCTTGAATATTGCAGCTTCTGATGCTGAATACATTGATAGCCTGTGGCAAATGATTTGTGTGGATACCATTACAGGTTGTAGGTCGGCCCCTACAACCCAGGATACTATTATTTTCAATCCACTTCCTTCATTGCCTTCTGTTTCTAATTCCGGTCCTGTATGTATCGGGGATTCTGTTCAGTTGGTTGCCGGTGTGGTAGCAGGTGCTACCTATTCCTGGCAGACTGCTTCAGGGAATGTTATTTCTACACTAAGAGATCCCTTTGTTCTCAATATTACATCAGATACTACTTTTTATATACATATTACGCAGAATGGTTGTACAGCTAAGGATTCTACCACTGTTCAGGTGCATCCGCCGGTTGCTACTCCGATTCCTCCGGCAGATTTCTCTGTCTGTATCGGTGAACCCTTTACACTCTCAACACCAACATTGGCTTCGGTCTATATCTGGGCAGACCCGCTTGGTGTTATTGATAACAGCATTGCTCCGTTTTATCCATCTGCTGCCTTAATTGATGCCGGAACTTATACTTTGGCAATTATTGATGCGAATGGTTGCAAGTCACCGGATACTACTTTTGTGGTAACAGTCAATACACTTCCTCCGGTTCCTTCGGTAGTGAATAACGGACCTGTCTGTTCCGGAGATTCTCTGATTTTCGATGCTTCAGGGACCTGTGATGAATATTTGTGGACAGGTAGTTCTGGAACTCCTTTTGTTGCTGATGATTCGCTTGTAGTGCTTTTTGGAGACCCTGAATATGGTACCTTCTGGGAAGTCATTTGTGTTGATACTGTTACAGGATGTCAGTCAGCACCTGGTTTTGATACTATTGTTATCAATACACCTTTGTCATCTGTTGTGGCCTCCAATGACGGGCCTGTTTGTTTTGGTGATTCTGCCGAACTTTCCACACCGCTTGTTGCAGGGGCCACTTATGCCTGGTATTCTGTTGTATCAAATGCCTTTGTTGGTAATTCCAATGTGGTAAAAGTGTTTAATTTAACTTCCGACACTTCTTTCTATGTTGAGGTTAGTCTGGGTGGATGTTCTCTGAATGACACTACAACTGTTGTTGTAAGTCCTTTTGTTGCAACTCCTTCGGTACCCGATACTTTGAATGTTTGTTTAAATGATACAATCTTTTTGTTCACACCCACTATAGCAGCTTTTTATAGTTGGATAGGGCCAAATAGTTTTAATTCAACTCTGCAGAATCCTTTTGTAACTCCGGCCACTTCTTCCGATGCAGGTTCTTATACCCTGTCTGTGCAGGATGGGAATGGTTGTTCTTCAGCGGATACTTCAGTCTTTGTAGTGATTAATGCACTGCCCCCCGCGCCCACTATCACAGCTGTTAATAATGTAATCTGTGACGGAGATACAATTCTTATTGTTTCTGATGTTATTTGTGATCAATCGGAATGGATAGACCCTTTGGGTGGTTCTTTTATTGCTACCGATTCTTTAGTTGTAACATCCAACAGTTCTCAATACCTTGCAGGAGATTGGTCGATGATTTGTATGGATACAATTACTGGTTGTCAATCGATTTCGAATTTTGAAAATATTACTATTAATAATAATCCGGCACTTCCGGTTATCACTCAGAACGGCCCGCTTTGTCAGGGGGATTCTTTGATTCTTGAGATGGGATTGGTTGCCACTGCTTCATATGATTGGTTTGGTCTTGACGGAAATCTTATCGGGTCAAATATTACTCAGGTAGTTCATGGGCTTACTACGGATACTTCTTTTATTGGTATGATAACGGTTAACGGTTGTTCAACTGTGGATACAGTAGATGTAGTTATCTTTCCGACAATTCCTGTTCCTCCTGTCTCTGCCACAGATACTGCAGTTTGTGAAGGCGAGGATATATTCCTCTTTACATCTGCTGTTGCTTCTGTATACTATTGGACAGGACCTAACGGGTTTAGTTCATTACTGCAGAATCCTGTTATATCCGTAGCGTCACAAGCCCTTAATCAAGGTGTATATACATTGATAGTAGAAGATTCAAATGGTTGTTTATCTATAGGTTCGAGTATTTTTATCCAGGTAAATCCCCTTTCATATTCCGGTCTGACAATTACTTCTAACAGCCCTGTATGTGATGGCGATTCGGTGAAACTTGAAACTATCAGTATTCTTTGTGATAGTTTTGATTGGGTAGGTCCTGTAGTTTCTCAGTTCTCTCCCGGTTCTACAACCTCGGCAATACCCGGAGACCCTAATTATGTGGACGGGTCCTGGACCTTGATGTGCTACGATTTGGTGACAGGCTGTGCTACTCCGTCAAATACTGTATTTGTAACTATCAACCCGCTTCCTTCTGCACCAATTGCTTCTAACGACGGTCCGGTTTGTTTGGGAGATTCTGTTCAGTTAATAGCTGTAACGGATTCTGGTGCTACCACTATCTGGTTTGCTGATTCCAGTTTGACTGATACGGTCGGCAGCGGTAATACTATTACCGTTCAAAATATTAGCACGGATTCTACTTTTTATGTTCAGCAAATTGTTAACGGTTGTTCTTCTCCTTTGGGGGCTACCTTCGTAACACATTATCCGGTTGCTTCTCCTCCTGCTTTGGTCGATTCGATTTTTGCCTGTGAAGGAGATACTGTGTTTCTTGTGAATCCTGATACGGGATCTTCTCAAACATGGACCGGTCCGAATAGTTTTATTTCCAATCTGCAGAATCCTTTTATTACAAACGTTTCTGCTGGAGATGAAGGTACCTATTTCTTATCATTTGTAGATTCCAATGGCTGTGCCACAGCAGATACCTCCTTGTATGTTGCAATATTTAATTTGCCTGCAGCACCCACTATTGGATATAATAACCCTCTTTGTAGTGGTGACAGTCTTATGTTGACTACCTTTTCTTCCTGTGGAGAGTATATCTGGACAGGCCCGACATTAACTCCCATTTTGAATAATAATGATACGCTGTTTATCGATCCTGCGCATCCCGATTATCAGGACGGTGACTGGGATTTGATTTGTGTGGATACGATGACAGGTTGTCAATCGGCAGCGTCTAACCTTATTTCTGTTACGATCAATCAGGCACCGGCTTCAGGTACGCTTACACATGATTCCTTGGTTTGTTACGGAGATAGTGTCGAAATTTCTACTACAGCCCTGGCTAATGTCAGTAATTATACTTGGCTTAATGCGGGGTCAGTACTTGTAGGAACAGGGCAGAGTATTTCTATACAGAACATAACTTCTGATACTTCTTTTTATCTTTTTGTTACAGATATCAGCGGTTGTACTTATTTGGTGGATTCAGCTTTGATTTTTTCCAATCCATTTATTCCGGCACCTTCAGCACTGTCAAATTCTCCGCTTTGTGAAGGAGAGGACCTTTTATTGAATACAATTGTTGCATCGGGCTACAACTGGTCCGGACCAAATAGTTTTACTTCCGGACTGCAATCTCCGGTAATTACATCTGTTACTACTGCTAATGCAGGATTGTATACTGTCAATGTTATTGATACTAATGGTTGTCCTTCGGCCGATACTACAATTAACGTAGTCATTAATATTATTCCGGTTGCACCTATTGCTTCCGGTCCCTCTGCAATCTGTGACGGTGATACACTCTTCCTGACGGTCGCTGCCAATTCATGTGATTCTGCAGTATGGATAGGACCAGTCGGGAATGCTGTAGTGGGTACCAATATTGCTATTCCTGCCACCTCTGCAGATTATCTGGCAGGAAGCTGGTATTTCTTATGTATTGATACTGTTGCAGGTTGTCAGGGCAGTTCCAATATTGTAAATGTTACTATCAATCCTGTTCCGACCCCTGTGGCGTTTAATGATGGTCCTGTCTGTGTGAATGGTACAGTAAATCTTAGCACCACTTTCACTGCTGGAAGCACTTATGTATGGTATTCAGATTCCTTACTTACTGATACGGTTGGTATGTCGTTCTCAATTTCTGTAGATAGTATTTCTTCTGACAGTACTTTCTATCTTGTGGAAACAGCAAACGGCTGTAGTTCATTACCGGTCTCTACTCTTGTTTTAGTTTCTCCCTTTGGTCCTCCGGCAGATATTCCGGCAGATTTTGCAGTCTGTGCAGGGGACTCTATAGTTATGACTACTACTACAGCAGTATTCAGCTATCTTTGGACGTCAAATAACGGGTTTGTGGATTCTGTTCAGAATCCTGTTGTTACTTCTTCTGCGACCCTTGCCGATTCAGGGGTATATACACTTGTGGTAGTGGATTCCTTTGGTTGTCTTTCTTTCGATACTTCTTTATATCTAACGGTCAATGTACCGCCTTCAGCACCGGTTATTTCTTCCAATTCACCATTTTGTGATGGAGATACATTGTTTATCAATCACAGTGGTTCCTGTAATCAATCACAGTGGATCGGGCCTAACGGAAATTCTCCGGGGGTACTGGGGACTCCTTCTGCTTCTAATGTTCTGTGGAACTTCAGTAATGCTACTGTTATTCCTCCATCAGATTCTAATTACCTGGCCGGTAGCTGGTATGCAATCTGTATTGATACCGTAACCGGGTGTCAGGCTAATTCTGATACTACTACGGTTGTTATTAATCCGTCGCCTACTATAAACTCTATAGCTAACAGTGGCCCTGTATGTGCCGGAGATTCTGTAACACTTACTGTCAATGCCTCTGCAGGGGGGGCAGGAATGACATTCAACTGGTATTCCGATGCTGCATTGTCTGTCCTTGTGGGATCCGGTTCAAGTGTGAATGTGCAGAATCTGACATCAAGTGCTATGTTTTATGTTGATGTGCTTGTTTCTGCAGGATGCAACACGGTCGATTCTACCTTTGTTGTTGTCAATCCTCTTCCTGCGGTACCGGATGTACCTGCAGATGTGAATCTTTGTATTGGTGATTCTATAGTGCTTACTACTTCTGTTGTGGCGAATGTCTACAATTGGTCCGGGCCCAACGGCTTCAGTTCCAATCAGCAGACTCCGGCAACTATATTTGTAACACTTCCTGATTCAGGTATCTATACACTGAATATTGTGGATACAAACGGATGTCAGTCTGCCGACAGCGCCCTATATGTCTCTGTAAGCATTCCTCCGGCTCCCGTTTCAGTAAGTAATAATGGTCCGGGCTGTCCTGGAGATACGATAACCCTTTCTGCCACTTCTTTAGTCGGCGTAACTTACGAATGGTTTATTTTGCCTTCAACTTCTGTAGGCTTTGGTCAGACACTGGATCTTGCGAACATAAGTCTTGCTGATACAGGAGATTATTATGCGGTTGTTACACTCAACGGCTGTTCTGTTCACTCTTTGGATACTACAACTGTTTCTGTTTTCAGTACATCTGGTATTGCTGAGGCAGGAAATAATCAGGTTATATGTGTGGATAGTACTACTCTTTCTGCTATAGCTGTAACTTTACCATCATTCGGAGTGTGGACAAGTTCAACTCCTGCTTTATTTACAGATATTACAGACCCCAACTCAGATGTGTTTGGTCTTTCTCCGGGAGATAATATTTTTTATTGGACTTTAAGTACTCCAAATTGTCTGGATTTTGACATGGATTCTGTTATCATTACTGTCACTCCATCAATCTTAGATACTGCTTTTGCCGGAACAGGTCAGAATTTATGTGGTGTAACTTCTGCTACGCTTGCAGGAAATACACCGGTTTCTGCTTCCGGAACATGGTTGCAGTCTGCTGCACAGGCTTCTGCCGGGGTGCTAATTACTACTCCTAATGATCCATCGTCTGCAGTCTCAGGTTTAGTAGCCGGTAATACCTATGAATTTGTATGGGAATTGGATAACTCACCCTGTGGACCTATCTCTCTAGATACGGTTTCCATTACAGTCAATGTATCCCCTACCGATACTGCTTTTGCAGGAGTAGATATTGATGCCTGTGGTATTGATACTGTTACGCTTGCTGCACTTGCCTCATCGCAGGGAAGTACAGGATTATGGACGACGCCTTCTGCGGCCAATATTTTGTCACCGTCATCTACAAACACTGAGGTCAGCAATATTACACAGAATCCTACCATGTTCATATGGACATTATCGAACGGTAATTGTATAGATTATTCTGCTGATACTATGTACGTAACCCTGAACGGTACTTCGCCTGTAGCGAATGCAGACAGCTTTGCAGTTGTTCCGGGGACTACTACTACAATTGATGTTCTGCCCAATGATATTCAGACAACAAATTTGGATGTTCTGATATCTGTGCCTACTACTTTCGGACAGTTGCTGAATCTTAATAATGGGCTCTTCGATGTGATTCTGTCTGCTTCGGACACCTTCAATCAGACCTTCATTTACGAACTTTGTAATGCTGATTGTCCGACGAGTTGTGATACGGCACTTGTTGTACTGACTATTAATTCAGCGGCTGCCTGTTCACCACCGAATATCTTTACACCTAATGGTGACGGAGTGAATGATTTCTTCGAGATTCCTTGTCTTAATAACGGCCCGGGTGCTGCATTGCTTGTCTTTAACAGATGGGGTGATCTGGTATATGAAACCGATAATTACGTCAATCAGTGGGATGGTACTCATAATGGAGAGCATCTTCCTGACGGCACTTATTTCTTTATCCTTACTTTCGATAACGGCGATGCTGTACAGGGTTCGGTGGAGATCCGGAGATAATATTTTAATGAAAATAAAATTTTTTTTGCCTTGTGCCTGTTTAGGTACAAGGCTTTTTTTTAGCCCCTCAGGGAACATTTATAAGCAAATGTATACATAGTACATATACAATGTATATACATTGTATATATATATATAAATGTAATTTTATGATATCCTTGATTTTTTTTATTTAATGTTTTATCATTAAATAAACATATGATTATATAATCATTTATTGTTTTGTGTAATCTATTGTTGGGTTGAATGTTCAAACCTTTTTTTTATCTCCACACATCATTTTATTCATTAACTATCATGCTGATACTACTTTCTTAGGACAGTATTAAAATGATAATTAGCTTTTTTTTATACCTAAATTTTTATAAAATGAAAAATCAAATAATTATTTTATTATCTCTTTTTTTTATTAACAGTTATTATTTAATAGCTCAAAATGAAACTCAATTATTAGCTTCAAAAAAGGAAGGTAATAACAATACCTTTGTGCAACCCCGTCTTTTAGTCAATGAAAGTACTACCGATTTTATTGACATTGAATACCAATTTGAAAATGTAAAAATTTTTTCAAAAATAGTTGATGGAAATAAATACAATTTTGTTCACACCAAAGATTTTAATCATATGAGTAAGGTAGGATTTCCTGCTGTGCCCTCTCATATCGAAGTAGTTGCTATGCCAAATGGAGCCCAAAGTAGGGTAACGGTTTTATCTTCGGAATATATCGATTACGTCGGATATAATGTCCATCCGGCACTACAGCCTGCTTCCGATTCTATAGGTGCGCCCGAACCCCCTTTTGAAATAAACAGAGCGCAATATGAAAACAATGAATTTTTCCCTTCCCGGCTTGTAGATATTGTGGAACATCAGGAAATGAGAGAAGCTCAATTGGCCTTGGTTGAAATTCATCCTGTACAGTTTAATCCTGTAACAAAAACTTTAAGAGTGTATTCAAAAATAAGATATAGGGTCGATTATATTGGTGCATCTTCTTCATTTGATGATCTGGCCAAAAGTAATAGTATCAATTATTTAAATATACTTAATAACTTAGTTTTAAATAATAATGTCGTTCCTGATCAGCCTGATAATAGCGGGACTGGAAATGTTTCTAATGCTGATTATATTATTATTACTCACAATGATTATTTAAGCGCTGCAAATGAATTGGGAAAATGGAAAGAACAATTGGGCTATACGGTGGAAATTATTTCAAAATCTTATTGGACTTCCAATGCTATTGAGGATACTGTAAGTACTAAATATTACAATTATTTACCAAGGCCTGATTACGTGCTTTTTATGGGAGATGTAAATAAAGTCCCCGGAACTATAATAACGGATGATGGAGATACCTATGCTTCAGATCTTTATTATGTTTGTATGGGGTCAAGTTCTGATTATACCGCTGATATGGCCCGGGGAAGAATTTCTGTAAGTAATTTGGCAGAAGCAAACCTGATAGTTCAAAAAATAATTAATTACGAAAAATCGCCGCCAACCGATCCGAATTTCTATTCAAGCGGATTAAATTGTGCAGAATTTCAGGATTATAATAATGATAATTATGCTGACAGGCGTTTTTCCAGAACGTCTGAAGATGTTCGTAACTATATGTTATACAATCAGTCATTTAATGTTGACAGAGTGTATTACACAAGCCCTTCAGATAACCCTACCCATTATAATAATGGCAGTTATGGCTCAGGAGAACCTTTGCCATTTTACTTAAGAAAACCTTTCTTTCAATGGAATGGTTCTGCTAATGATGTCATCAATGGTATTAATTCAGGTAAGTTATATGTTTTACATCGAGATCATGGTTCTACTTCCGGGTGGGGAAAACCCAGTTTTAAAACTAATAATATTTCCTCTCTTACCAATGGGAATAAATTGCCGGTAATGTTTAGTATCAATTGTTCTTCAGGTAATTTTTTAGCCAATTGTTTTGCTGAAAATATCATTAGGCATCCTCATGGAGGGGTAGTTGGTATCTTTGCAGCTTCTGAGGTAAGTTATAGTGGCTATAATGATGCTTTAGCTATAGGACTAATTGATGCTATATGGTCTAACCCCGGATTAATTCCTAATTTTACTGGTTCGGGAGGCACCGGTTATACACCTCCTGCTCATTCTCCTGTTACCAGAATGGGTGATGTACTAAACCAGGGCCTGGCAAGAGTATCTCAAACCTGGGGAGGAAGTTCCGGAACCAGAAGAAGAACCAATGAATTGTTTCATTATCATGGTGACCCTGCTATGAAAATATGGACGGATGTCCCTACTCCAATAACGGCATCTCATAATGCTCAAATACTTTGCACATCAACCGCTCTTTCTATTTCAAATTCTTCCTATCCATTTGCATATGCCACTATTTATGCGAATGGTGAAATTATTGGTTCCACACAACTTTTCAATGGTAGTGGAGTGGTTTACTTTTCAGCTTTAAATTCTGTGGTTCAGGATTTTACTTTAACAATTTCAGGAACTAATTGTATACCTTATATCGCTAATATTACCGTTAATTGTCCCTTTCCTCCTCAAGCTAATTTTGTAGCTTCTACCAATGAGGAATTGATTTGTAATGGACATTCTGATGCAATAACTTTTGAAGACGTTTCTACTTTTAGTCCCAACCAATGGCAATGGTCTTTTAACCCAAATACTGTAACCTTTGTAAATGGTACTAATTTAAACTCCCAAAACCCTGAAGTGCTCTTCAATTCTCCGGGCTTTTATAATGTTCAACTGATTGCGACTAATCCTAATGGTCAGAACACTAAATTAGTTTCAAATTATATTGAAATTTCCAATGGTGCCAACTTGCCTCTAATTGAAGGTTTCGAAACTGGAATTTTTCCTCCGCAAGCATGGGAAATTGTTAACCCTGACGTTAATAGAACCTGGGAAACAGACTTTACCAGCTCAGGTACAGGAGGACTGGCTTCGGCTTATATCAATTATTTCAGTTACGCTTCCAGTGGTCAAACTGACGATATCATTTCCCCGAATATTGATTTAACCAACTCTTTAGATGCTCATCTTAGTTTTTATGTTGCCTATCAACAGTTTTTTACCTATTCTGATAGTTTAAAGGTATTCGTGTCTGCTGATTGTGGTCTCAGTTATGATCCTGTGCCTCTTTATTCCAAAGGGGGGCAAAGCTTGGAAACCGTTGCTGGTTCCAGCAACTTTTATCCTTCCGGTTCTTCTGATTGGAGGCAGGAAATAGTGGATCTCAGCAGTTATGTAGGAAATGAAATTAAAATTAAATTTGAAGGGTATTGTGATTTTGGAAATAATCTATTTATTGATGATATAAATATTTATCAAAACATTTCAACCGGACTTCAAAGGCAGGATAAAAATAATATAGTACTTAATGCATACCCTAATCCATCTTCAGGTAAAGTGTTTTTGGAAATTAATAATTTACCTGAAGAAAATTTTAATATTAATATTTACAATGCCTTAGGACAAGAAATGATTAATAGAAAAATTAATGCAAAAGGCGATGTGAAGATAGAACTGAATGTCGATGAATTTGCTTCTGGAATGTATATTATAAATGTAAATTTAGAGGATAAATTTAGAATTGTAAAATTGATAGTTAATTAAAATTAATTCTGTTTTCTATGTTTTGGGCCATAAAACAATACATCTGAAGGTCCTTTTGGATCTTCGGGTTCTTTGTTTATTCAAAACGAATTAGTCTTATATACAAATTTTGTTTGTCAATATTTTTGACAGAGTATTTTTGAAAAGCCTGAACATGTGTTCAGGCTTTCTTTCTTATCTTATAACTTGTTCAGTACTATTTTTTTAATTATTTTTTTCCCATTGATCGTAATCTCTGCAAAATATAATCCGGCTCCATATTCCGAGAAATATAAAGTAATCTTATTATTTGTATTATTTATTATTTCAGATTGACCTATACTTTGCCCCAAAGAATTGTAAAAGTTTATACTTCCCTCAAAATCTATATTGTTTTCTATTTCAATATTGACTATGTTATTTGTTGGGTTGGGGTATACATGCAGGCTTTTGTTAAGAAGCTCTTCCAATTGATTATTTGATAAAGGGTTAGAATCCTGAAGGCATATATCAAAATTGTGATCTGAATGAATAGCCATACTATATACTCTTATAAAATAACTGTTGCCAAAGACTAAGCCACTTAAAACGGAGGAAGTTGAACTGTCACAACTTAATCTGTTCAGGTTATCACAACTGCCTTCAAATAATTCCCAGGCAAGGGATGTATTGCCCGAATTATTGTTTATGTTTTGGATTTCTAAAGTAAGGTCACTGCTGCTTGCCGTAAATGAAAACCACACATCATTGGCTGTGGTCGTCAGGCAGGCTGCATCAGGAATAGATACAGAAGCATTGCTGTTGGTGGCTGAATATTTGAAAGTACAGCTGCCATCTGTGTTTACTGCAAGATCTATGGCATTGAAAACGGCATCATTTACCGGTCTGTTTTTCGAAGGTGTTGTACTAAGTCCTAGCCTTGAAGCTGTTAATACACCTTTCATCAAAGATTTTTGCCCGGTAGTAAATGTATTCATACAGGATTCTTCAGAATAGTCCATATAATTTTCTACCATATCCGGCAAATCCCCGGGCAAACTGATATCACAACTGTTTTTTGTCGTGTCACAATCAAAGTTTGAACGGTCGAGGCAATTAGGAGTGTCTCCGATACCATCGTCTACAGAACAACTGGGTTGTGGAAAAAGACCTCCGGATAAGCCATCTCCCCATATATGCCGCAGCCCTAAATAGTGACCAACCTCGTGGGTGGCTGTTCTCCCTTGGGTGCTGATAGTGGTGACAGGGGCTCCAAAGCCCCCTCCAAAAGTAACTGTCGAGGTACGTCCGACAATTTCATTATGTAATACAACCCCTTCCTTGTCTTGGGATGATGCAGAAGTGCCGGCAGGCCAGTTGGGCAAACTGTCCGGAGGGTAGGCATAACCCAATAGACCACCACTTCCCAGGTTGACAATCCAAATGTTTAGATATTTTTCGGGATCTAGTGCTACACTTGTCCCTTTTACGCTGTCTAGTGATGTCGGGTCAGGAATTAAACCTCCGAATGGCCCGAGGGTATGAAAGTCTACATTTGATTGCGTCCAGATAATAGTATCCAGTCTGAATTCAATCTCTGTATCGGCTGCTATACTGTCATAAATACTTCGCAAATTGATAGTATCGGAATTCATCCTTCGGTAGTCTTCGTTCAAAACATTTACCTGTTCCGTTATTTTACATTCAGCAATTTTATCAGAAGCATTTTTCCATACTACATGTACTGCTACAGGTATCGTGTGAATAGTTCTTATATTATTTTGCTGAAGGCCGATTCTGTACGATTCGTCAAAAACAGCATTTATCCGTGCCCTGTAGTCAGCATTGTTTTCTGATCTTTGTTGTATCGCATGTTCATAAGCACATTTATGCCAGTTGGTTTGGGCAATCAGGTTTAGGCTTATTGAAAGTAGAAAAATGGATAGATAAGTTTTCATTTTATATTTTGGTTTAATTAATTGGTCCGTTCTGTAAAACGATTGATTTATGTTTGTTCATATGTTTTTTTCAGACCTATTCCTGCTTTTTGTCAATTTATGGAATGGAGTAGGTATGAAATAATCACTTTAAGTTTATCTGCCCTGCCTTGATTACTGATTTCCCTGATCGGGTATCTATCCTGAAGTGTATCTTTTTATTGCTTTTTTTCAATGTTTTGATCTCTAGTATTTCCGGTACCACTACATGACCGGTAAACCGTGCAGCAATCCCTTTTATTCTTTTATAATCTCCGTTAATTTCCCTGCTGACAATCTCATTTATTGCCTTGGCAAAGCTGCAGCTTCCCTGCAATATGATATCGGGCAAACCTATTGATCTGGCAAATGCTGGGTCGGTGTGTATGGCCGCATCAATTTTTGTCTTTTCAGCATAGCGGTAGGGGAGTCTTGCATCTGCTTTTATTTCGGCAGTCCATATCGCCTGACCTTCAATTTTTTCGGGCCAGGGCATTTTTTCTGCCACCCGGTCATCCCCCTTTAGTTTCACACCAAAAAGTATTGCCGCAGAAAACTCGGTAGCCACTTTGATATCTCCCGAAAAATATTCGAACTTTATGGCCATTTTTGTCCCTCTGCGATGTTTTTTTATTTCAATAACTTTTGCACTGACCTTCAGCTTGTTCATGTCTGCATTCATATCGTGCAACTCGATGTATTCGGCCTGATGAACTATGTTTTCGAGGATAGCAGGCTCTATCGGTTGTTCGAGATAATGATTCAGATTTTCGGTCATCTGCCAGTTGATACTTGTAAATATCAGGGGATGTATGTAATCATTTATTGGCGGTTTTATTTTTTGTTCTTCGTTTTGCACCACCTCATTATAGGCATGAATTTTCTCAGCTGTTAAGGAATATTCTAATTCCCGGATATTGGTTTCTATGAAATCTGAGGAGATGTGCAGTCTTTTTCTGAAAAAATATTTCAGTGTGGTTAGTAGCTTATTCAAATCCAGTGTTTTTAAGAATGTTTTTGTTCAAACAAATATAGAGTTTTTATTAAAAAATTAACTACCCGGGCTATACTGATGATTTATTGGTTCTTTAATTTTTAGTCTCAGTTTAATTATAATAACCTGAATTCAAAGAGGTTTTGATGATTATTATTACTGATTGAGTTGATTTATTCTATTCGGAATTCTCCGTTCGTTAAGTCATATGTAGTTTTCATTGCTTTTTATGTATCATTCGTTGATCTGATTGGATTTTTATTATGAAATGTTTTAACTTTATTACTCATTGTTTTATATGCTTAAAACATATTTAATCAGTTCATTATACGTGCCATTTTTCTTTTAATGCAAAAAATAAATCCTGTTAATATGAAGAATGAGTTCTACATATTTACTTTTATTTATTTTCTTTTTGTTTGTTTTTACTATATAGTGAAAAGCAGAAAGAAGACCCATGTTTTTGAAGCAAAAAATAATTGGTGGGTCAACGGTATTTCTCTGTTTGCCATCAACCTTTCTATATCGGCACCAATGCTTTTGTCGGGAATCTTCCACCGTGAAGGAATTTCCGGGATGTGGTTTTTGTGGAGTGGCTATCTGATTTCGGGCATAGTTCCCTTTGTCTTTGCTCCTCTATGGGCGAAAATAAACTTCATTACCGATAATCAGTTTACCCTGCTGCGGTTCAGCGGACGTTCTGCAGTGTATCTGCATCTTTTCAGGGCATTCTATGTCGGGTTTTTTATAGTCACCTTTGTTTTGTCCTTTCAGGTTCTTGCGGCGGTCAAATTTGTTCATTATTTTGTTGACCTCCGACAGGAGTATGTTTATGCAGGGCTTGGAGCATTACTTGTCCTGCTGAGTGTGCAAAACCGACTTTCTGTTAATATCAGGTTGGATGTCACACAGGTCTTATTTATTTTTCTGGTATTTATAATGATTTCTTTTGTAATCTTTGTCAATTATGACATTGAAATATCATTGGAAAAAATAAACCATCAAAATCCGGAAACGCTACGTTTCTTACCCGGGTCAATGCTTCCTTTAATTCTATATTTTGCCGTTCAGAGCTGGTCGGTCAATACTTTTGATGGTTCCGGAATAGAAGCACAAAGGTTTTTTTCCAATAAAAACAAGAAAAAGGTATGGATGATTGCTGCTACGGCTGTTTTACTTGGAGTCCTATTCAAATTATTAATCTGTTATATTCTTATAGCAGGAAAGGCTAATTTCAATGATCCTAAGATAGCGGATGAGGAGATGCTTATAGTTCATTATCTCAAACAGTTGGTTAGTCCCTGGTTTCTGCCGGTGATATTTATCTCATTTCTGGCTATGTTTGTTTCTACCTTTTCGGGCATTCTCAACTGGGGGGCTTCCTTTCTTTCAGTCGATTTTTACAAAACTTATATCAATGAGGAGGCGGATGATTTGAAGATGAAAAGGGTTTCCGTCCTGTCGATGTTTCTTATCACGGCCGCAAGTTTGCTTTGTGCATATTTCAGCGAACGGCTCGATGTACTGATCAAATTGCTATTCAATATTTCTGCAGGTGTTGCACCGGTCTTTGTACTCCGTTGGTTTTGGATGCGGATAAATGCCTGGACACAGTTGTCGGCAATGATCAGCTCATTAATCTATACTGTTGTATATCTTCTTGTTGTCAGCGGCAGTTCGTTTGAAGCAAATATGATAAGCAGTACAGGGCTCAACGATTATGAACTCAAACTGATCGTGCTTACTTTTGCTACTTGTACTACCTGGCTGACGGTTATGTTTTTGACTCCGAAAGATGATGAGCTGCATCTGCAAAAATTTAAAAATCTCGTATTTGTGGATTATAATCTCAAAAAAGCACTGATAAATGCATTCAGTTTCGGTCTGTTGATCACCTTTGTGTTTATCTTCTTTATGATGTTATTGATTGGTTTTATTTGATGATTCGCTAAAAATTAGTTTTATTAGATGCTGACAATTATTTATTATGCAGAGAATTCACGACATAGAAACCCTCAAAAGTCTTATTCTTGAACACGAAAAAGTGAACAGGCCGGATACGCCCTTCTGCGAATATCTGTCTGAAAAAATACAGAAAAAATGTGCTGTATATATATCAAAATCCACAGTATTGCGGCTGTTCGAATTGGTTCCTTCTAAGTCATCACTTTCTCTTTCTTCCCTTAGTATATTTTGTCAATATCTGGGATTTAAAAATTATTCAGAATTTGTTAATTCCCTAAATCCGGAGCATGGCCAAAAATATATTCCCGACGAATTCGGACTGCACCTTTTTAATACTTGCCTCAGAAATCACGAATTCAAATCTGTCATTGATTATATTCAGGAATTACCGATTGGGGGGATAGGTTTAGAAAGTCATAATGCGCTGAAGGAAAGTTTCGGATGCTTTTTCAGAAATGACAGGAAGGGAAGAAAAATGCTGATACCTGAACTGGCAAAAATTGAACAGGGCCGCTATTATTTTTTTGAATCTTTTGTCGATTTCGATTATCTGCATCAATATTATTCTTCGGGGCTGCAACATTATCAGAAGCATATCAAAACCAATCAACCACAGCTCGCTTGCCGGGATTTTGTGTTTTCTCAGTCTGTCCTTATTGTCGCTGCTATTCAGAAAAAGGACTTACGTTCAGCAAAAAAGTTGTCCTATGAACTCTTTTCATATAAACTTAAGAACGACAATTCGATAGTCGGGTTTTCACATGTATGGCCCTTTGCCCGATATAATGCCCTACGCCTTATCTATATGTTCCTTCAAAATAATCTAAGCAAGGTTTTTTTGTATGATATGATAAAGGTTTTCAGGGATCAGATGGACTTCCCCTCTACACATTTTCAGCAAATCCTGCTCTCCGAACTACTTCAGGCACTCCTCTTTTGCAAATGCTTTAATGAAATTCCAGATGTGTTTAATGATTTTATAGTAGCTATCGACCTCAGTCATAATATTTGTAGCAGTCAGTATATGAGCATCCGTTTCTGCCTTCAGAAAGCTGCCGATGCCACAAGGTCTGACAATCCGCCTGTTTTTAGGCT
>CAJQOX010000273.1 GCA_905480075.1 uncultured Aureispira sp.
AGCATTAATAGTATCCAGGCCACTTATCTGAAAACCATTAATCTGATTTGTTCTGACTTTGTGTCTAGGGTAAGAGAGCGTCATAGTCGGGTCACCGAGCAGGGCATATTTTCTGGAGTTTACCGGAGGAGAGATGGCAGCATTATTTTTAGCCATTTTCATTATTTGGCCGGTAGTATACATTTTACCATCAGTATTTCTGTCGAAAATCACATTGAAGGTATTTCTTACCAGCCGTTCGTTATGAGAGGCTATAACAACACGAACTGTTGTAAGCAAAGAGATCGCACCACCATCAGGATTCAGTAGAAGCAATTCGCCTGCAGTGACATTGGTTGGGTCATCATGTGGTCCGAAAGAGCAGGTAGCAGTAATAAAAAGGGGTAATTTTTTAGCATTTGTGAGCGCATTAATATCAGTACTTGTAAAAATCCGTTCCTGAGTCCAACCGTCTTCTCCCCCATGCCCAAGATAATTAACTACAAAAAGTCCTTTAAACAGGGCATCAAGGAAAGCTTTTTTAGCATCGGGATAACGTTCACCACCCGATGTACTTACTTGTTTGAAAGCATCTAAATAAACTTTATCTATATTATAGACACTATCCTGCTGAGCTGCCACAGCGGAAACTCCTTCGGCATCATAGAAGTGCAGGTTATTATCTCCGTCATCAGCAACAAAGCAGAGCCGGTTTTTCCAATCCTGCAGAAATTCCGGATCCGAATCATACCCGATAATTTTATCTACATAAATTTTAGCTTCTGAAATATTGGCCGCAGGGAGTCTGCCTACGGCAATATCAAGGAGACTAAAGGCGGACATAGATTCTGTAGAATCAAGTAGTGCAAAATAATCATCGGAAGTATAAGTATTAATAGGATGCATGGATTCCTGTGTTTCATAAACAGGAACAAGGTTCGGATTGTTTTCTGGAGTACGGGAATTCCCGATGGATTTATAATCAAAAGTGCCAATTCCAAAAAGCAAAAGGTGGGTAAAGGTATCGGTGGCCGTTTCGCGTTCATAAAGCATTCTGCAAAAGTCCCGAATAGCCGTCACGTCAGATTTCCCGGAAGAGAATTCATTATAGATATCCTGAACATCAATTACATCAACCGACATATCAGAGAAATTCCTTCTGTGTTCAGCAAGTCTTTCCGCCTCACTAAGCAGAGAGGCATGCGTAACAAAGACGGCATCGGGAGGGTTGACGATACCATGTAAATTTTGATTTGCCACAGCACCTACGGCAACCGGTATATAGAATTGATTGTTATCAAAGGCGACAAACTCACGCAAAACAGAAGCATCGGCACCAAAGGAGATTGTACCGGAACCCGTGGCAGCAATTTCAATATTATCGGGATAAGTAACATCCCATACAGTAACATTATTTGTATTGGAAATTTGATAAGTAGCATCAGTCTGACCTAGTGAACGGAGGTCTCTGAAAGAAAGTTGACCATTGCCGAAGGATAGTTGGCAACGGGCCTGAACAGTGAGATAGTTAAGCCACATTTCAGCAGAGGAACTACTATGATTCAGTGTAATCTGAGCATTAATATTCTGACCCGACACCACCGTAGAATTGCAGGGAAAAGTTAATCTTTTGGCATAATCGGTGTAAATATAAGCAGTAGTGGTAGGGGTATTAACTGTACTGACAGCAGTATTATTGAGGCTTAGTGCGGCATTTCCGGAAGAAAAGACCCTGACGGCGAGGTCAGACTGCAGCACAACAGGCTCACTTTCAATTCGGTTATTAAAAGAAATATTTATATCCCTTGTTCTGGTAATCCTGAACGATTCTCCATACCATTCTCTTCCTGAGGGGGGCAGTGCGAATTCCATTTCCATCAGGTTAGATTCATCCACTTCGTGATGAACAAGGGCATCATAACTTGAGGTGGTGTAAGAAGTTGAAGGAATAGAAGCACGGGAAGCTATTCTCTTTCCGGCAGTATTGGCTATTTTGATAAAATAATAACTGTTATCTGTGTAAGGGTTAGAGGAATGATTAAAGTTTCCACAGGATGCAGAACTATTAAAGGACCATGTTTTGGTACTTAGCCCATAAAAAAGCACATAGTCAGAAGGATCGAAACTCCCGTCGGATTGGCCAGAAACATAAATCGCATTTTCGAGCAAATCATCAAAAAAGGGGTATGTCATAGATTCTTTCAGGATTTCTCCTCCGTTTCCGAGCAGCTGAATATTTTGCGGATTTATATTATCGACATCTACTCCAAGATTTTTTAAGAAGTTATAATCCATCTTAAAAACACCTGTATTAGGTACAGCAATCTTATAAATATCACCGTCAGAGAGTTTGGATGCCGCAGAAAAGCTTCTTGAATTCCCCGAAGCATAGGGAGAAGGTTTAGGACTGGTACTGACCTGTAGTTCAGCACTTATCAATTTTTCATAAACACCGGTAACAGGGTTTTTTCTGACGGGTACAAAACTGACTAGACCAACAGGCTTGCGTCGTTCGAAGGTAACAGAAGTCTTGAGGACAACATCATCAACATCAGAAAGATCTATAGTAGAGGTTTCAGTAAGGGGGGCATATTGTTCGTTAACCAATCGGGCAGAAAGGTCAGCGTAGGTATTTAAATTAAATTGCCTGGTCCAAATCGGCAACTGAGGTTTAGTATCATCATAGGCAGCGTCATCAAAATACAAATAATAGAGGCTGTGATCATCCGAGACTTTGTATTCCTTTGGTTGTTCAACCCATTTAATATTTATATTTTCTGTGATAGTCTGTGCAAGACTAAAATTAAATGAGAGTGATGAGACAAAGAAAACAGATATTATAATGCGGAGCATTGAATTAATTTTTTAGAACTTCCGACAATTATTGTCATTAATTATTATTATCAAAGATAATGAATCTAATCCGAACTATTAACAGTAAGGGGGGAAGATGTAAAAATGTTTATTTCATGAAATAGCAGAAACTCAGAACATCTTCAAATAAAAGAAAGCATATATAAGACGTTTTCAAAGGCAAAAAGGTTGACAAAAAACGCAAAATAATCTTCTTTTGATTCATAAATTCAAACTGACCAAAAAAAAATGGAAGCTATGAGTGTAAAAATAGTATCATACAAAATAAAAAAATCTGTAATTGAATATTTTCATATCCTGTTACAAAAGTAGAAATCACACCATAGTTAAAATAATAATAATTTAATAATTCTAAAAAAGCAAGTACAAGCTTTGTTACAAATAGAGAACGAAAGAAAAATTAATTATGTGGCCTTGATCATAAAAATTATTTAAATTTAAAGCTAAAAACAACCATTTCACAGAAAAAAAACATTAAATCACAAGGAATAAAAAGTTGATAAACAGAGAGAAAACCAACAACGTAGCCTTATCAGAAAGCAGATTAAAAAATTTAAAGATACAATATATGTTTTTAATTATTTTTAATTAATTTAAACAACTTACCGTTCAATTTCAAGAGATAGACACCCGGCAGTAAACCATTGAGCGGCAGGGTGAAGGAATTCAATCCTGATTTGACCTTCAATTTGCCTTCAAACAAATACTGACCAAGAGAATTGGTAATTTCATAGGGAAGATTTGCCTGAGAATCAGAAAAAAGCTGCACCGTAAGGTTATGATC
>CAJQOX010000274.1 GCA_905480075.1 uncultured Aureispira sp.
TGACAGCAATATTAATCCACTGAACCCGCGACCGTCTTGCAATATAGGGTATCATAATTATACCGCCAAGGAGCGCCACCACGAAACTTTGGTTTAATGTAATTCCTGCTCCGAAAAAAAGGACCGCTATTGTCCCCAGCATATAAAAGCAATACAATCCATAACCTATATACATCGCCCCCCAGTAAAATCCGGGTTCAAGCTCAAAATCCTGCCCGCATTCTTCACATTTCTTATACATATTATACACTCCCTCACCGGATAATAGCGAAGATTTGAATAAATCCCCCTGATGACATTTCGGACAACGGGATTTACGGATAGCATATAGTTTTGAACCTCTTTTGAACATATTAAATTATAATATAATAACTGAAATATTGAAAATCAGCGCCTGCTATATCTCTGCCTATCATACCTGTCTTTGGTTTCTATGCTGTTCAGAATGAAAGAGAAAGCTCCTTCAGGGGGAAAGACAAGTTTGTTATAATAAAATGATTATCAAAGATTCTTATTTGCAGGGGCTTGGGTAATTAATAGAATTCCGGTAATTTAATAATACTTATCCTATTTCTGGAAAGTTTTATGTAGTTTAAATTCTCCATTTTTTTCAGAAGGCGGGATATTGCCTCTCGGGAACTGTTCAGGTCATCGGCAATCTGTTGATGTGTTGTTTGAAGATTATTAGATGCTGTTAATTCAGCCTTTTTAGACAAATACCTGATTATTCGTTCATCAATCTTTGAAAAAGCAATCTCGTCAACTACAGACAGCAATTCTCTGAAACGAACCTGAAAAGAACTCATAACAAAATTCTTCCAGGCGGGAAATTCTACCATCCAATCCTCCATTATTTGTGCAGGTAGGGCAATTATTTCAGTTTTATCCTCCAGGACAATAGCTTTAATGTCACTTTGAGCACTCGAAAGGCAGCAGTAAAAAGCGGAAGGACAGGTTCTTCCTCCTGAAAGATAATATAAAAATATTTCTTTGCCTTCGCTACCCTGACTCATGATTTTTACGAGCCCCTCCAATACAATAGGAATACTACGGATGTTGTGACCGTAATCCATTAATATATCGCCCTCATTTAAGACCATATAGGTCCCTTTGTCAATTATTGTCTCCAGAAGTTTTCTTTCAGAAAGCAGAGGGATTTGAGTGCGTATTTTGTTAAAGAGATCTCTGTTCATACTAAAATGAAGACATTTGTATTTTAAAAATAGAAAATATAAGCGGTGAAAGTCTGATTCTTTTCACAAGTCACAGTAAGTAATAATGAAATTACAAATTTTACCGTACTGTTTTTAATTTATTTGTTTTTATTGTTGATAAAAATAAGAAAATGTTGAGGAACAATTATGTTCAGAGAACCAGTAAACAGAATAATAGGGATGATATTAATTGAAAGGATTAATAAAAATGATAAGTGATTGATTATTATGTGTAATCCTGTCTTAATTTAATCCAATTAATGCCTGCTTTTGTTTTGAGGAATAAGATGTAAAGCCTGAAAAAAATTAGTTTTTATTATTTAAATTACTTCCATGAATTATACCCTTTTTTAAGGTTATAGACATGGTTGAATCCAAGATTGCATAATAACGCTGCTGCCTTTGCACTGCGCATGCCACTACGGCAATAAAGCAAATAGGTTTTTTCTTTATCAAATTCCTTTATTTTTGATTCAAACGATTTGTTTTGCATAACATCAATGTTTATTGAATTTTTGATGTTGCCATTTTGGAATTCGCCTGCTGTTCTGACATCAAGAATAATGGAATTCTTATCCGTGAAAGTTATTTTTTTGAAAGTGGCATTGTCTATGTTTTCAAAATTTGAGTTTGAGTTTAAAAGCATAAGGTATAGTTTATAGATGATGAAAAGTGCAAAAATTAAAAAAAAAGGGCTGTAGATCATGAGAAGTGTTTAAAAAAGGAGCAACCCACAACCCAATCCCCCGATAAGAGAAGGAGCTACTCCTGATATTCATTTGTATTATAACATTAAAAATATGATTACAAAAATAGATGATTTCTTTCTTTCATTTTGTGACAATAGTCACATATCACCTTTAATATTTTTTAAATTAACCTTTGCTTTTTAAGTACATTTATTTATTGCAAAAAGAGAAAGTGAAACGGAAATGTACAATCATTTGTACCCTCTTTAGTGAAATAAAGGGATTTTTGAGTGAAGACAATTGCATAGAAAGGAGCGCAGGGGAGAGGCTGTTTAAAAGGAGTAGTGGTAAGTATTGAGAATCAGGAGAAATATGCTCTGAAATGCAAGAAATAAATTAAGTTTAAAAATCCTGTGACCATTGAATTGAATCTCTATGATTTTTATACCAACAACTGTAAGTATTGAATTGAGCCTTTAATAAAGATTGACATTTATTTAGGTAGTTCTAGTATTGTTATTTTATTTCTGGAAAGTTTGATGGAATTCATATTTTCGATCTTTTTTAGCAAACGGGAAATTACCTCGCGGGAACTGTTCAAATCATTAGCTATCTGTTGATGTGTCGTGTTGATGTACTTCTGTCCGGTCAGTTCGAATTTCTTATTAAGGTATTTTACCAATCTTTCATCTATCTTGGAATAAGCAATCTCATCTACCACATCAAGCAATCTTTTGAAGCGGTTTTGGAATGAATTCATAATATAATTATTCCAGGAAGGGAATTCAGTCATCCAGGTTTCTGCAATTTCTGAAGGAAACATTATTATCTCTGTATTCTCTTCTTCAACTATTGCCTTGATAGTACTTTGGGAATTTGACATGCAACTGGAAAAAGAGGAAGGGCAGGTGTTGCCACTGCTAAGATAATACAAAAAGATATCCTTGCCGTCCTCCCCCTGACTCATTATTTTAATTAAACCATCTATAACTATAGGAATATGTCTTATTGTTTGGCCGTAATCCATCATTAACTGACCTTCATTCAGCAGCATATGTTTACCATTGTCGCTGATTGCTTCTATTAATTTTCTGTTTGCAAGTACAGGAAGAAGCTTTTTTAATTTAAACAATGTTTCAGATTCCATATTAAATATTCTTATTTGTACTAATTAACATAATAAAAATACAAAATAAGTAAAAGATCATATTATCTCATGTTTTGTTCATGAAATAATAAGTTTTGAGAAATAAAATTTTAAACAGGAAGGTTGATTCAAAAGAATATGTACTCAGGAGAAGGATAGCTATTGGCAGAAAAAAATAAGAGTAACCCTCAGTTCAATCCCCCGATGTGAAATGATAGGTTACTCAAATAGTAAATTCTATTTATAAATAGATAGTTATTTAACCATAGTTACTATATACAAATATAGGATATATCATATTAATAATTTGTGACTTATGTCACATAACTATTCTTTTGTTTCGGTTTTGTTGTGTTTTATGGTATTTAATGCTGTTTCGATAGTGTTTTGATTGTAAAGCCCCGTTTTTTTATTCATCAAGACCATAGCAAGTTTTAAATTGCACTCTTTACAATAGGAAATAAATGTATCAAGTGCTTTTTTACCTGTGCTGTCTGTTGTAAATATAAAGCTGCCGTCAAAAATAATATAATTTACCCCTTTTGCATTGTCAATAATCTTTTCTATACTTTCATTAAAATAAGGACTGTTGGCAAAATATAATCGCCCTTTGAATTGAATAAGCAGTACATCAGAAGGCAAGGGTAGGTCTGTTTCGTTACAGGTAATTTCAGGTTTCAGACTATGGTACATATTTTTTATTGCCCCTAGAATAAATCCGTTTTCCTTATTAACATATTTAGGGTTAAAACTATTTATTAACATTTTTAAAGCAGATAACAATATACCGCATAGTATACCGTTCTGAATGCCTGTAGTAAGGGTGGCAATAAAGGTGAGGGTCAATATAATAAAATCACTCCTCTGATCCTCTTTCCATAGTTTTTTTGCATCTTCTATAGAGATCAGCTTGAATACAGCAACCATAATTATGGAAGCAAGAATAGCCTTTGGAAGGTAATAAAACAAGGGGGTCAGAAATAATAAAGTAAGTATCACAAAAGTAGCGCTGATAATAGCTGCTAAATTGGTTTTTGCTCCTGATTGGTCATTGACAGCAGACCTTGAAAACCCACCTGTGGTAGGAAAAGATTGGAAAAATGAACCACCAATATTTGCCAAACCTATAGCTTTCAACTCCTGATTTGGAATTATTTTGTAGTCGTTATGCCTTACTTGTATAGCTTTTGATATGGCTATTGCCTCCATAATTGCTACAAGTGCGATCGTAAAAGCACTGCCTGATAATTGAAAGACGCTGTCCCAATCCATCAGAGGAACATTAAAATCAGGTAAACCCTTTGGTACTTCTTTTACGATTGCAGTTCCAAAACTTTCCAGACCCAAACCCCATACAGCAAGTATTCCCAATACAACAACTACAAATGGTGCCGGGATTCCCTTTTTCGATTTGTTGATTAAAAGGATGATAAGGATTCCCGCAAACCCGATTAGCATACTGCATAGGTTGACATCATAGAGATGCTGAAATGCCGATATTAAAATTTCGTGCAGGTATTGACTGCGAACAAGGTCAGCCCCCATGAGGTGTTTCAACTGACTGAATCCTATTATCAGTGCTGCCGCAGAGGTGAATCCGCTGATGACAGGGTGTGAGAGAAAATGGACCATAAAGCCAAGTCGAAGTATTCCCATACTTAGTTGAATAACTCCCACCATCATAGCAAGTAATATGGCCAGGGCTATATATTCCTGACTTTCAGCCTGCGCAAAAATGCCTAATGAACCTGCTACAAGGACAGAATCTATTGCCACAGGCCCAACGGCAAGTTGTCTGGATGTCCCGAATATTGCATAAATTATTTGAGGGACAATAGCCGCATATAAACCATAAATCGGAGGCATGCCGGCAAGCAAAGCATAGGCCATACCCTGAGGAATCAACATGATACCCACTGTTAATCCTGCTGATAAATCGCCCTTGAAATATTCCTTTTTATATTTCGGCAACCATCCTGCAATTGGTAAAATCGATGTTAATTTCATGGTTTTTGCTTATAAAGATTTCTTTGTTATTGAAAATCTTTCAATTGCAAAAGTATTCTTTCTTTGGGAATCTGTTTGTATCATTTCCTTTTTATTTTATTTTTGGATTTTAATATAGTATTTGTTTAAAAATAGTAGCTTCGTGAAAAGCTTTTTATTTAATAGTATCTCTTCATCTTTATTGGAGACAAATTGATTGGGATTTGATGAGTAGTAATAATCAGGAATTAAGTGTTTTTCAAAATGTCTTAGGGCACGATTTCTATAAAATGCCTGCTGTTTTCAGGCATATGCATGGTCCTTCCTTCCCTGTTTTTGCTAGTGGAAACATAGAGGTAGAATACGGAAGAAGTATTCTGGCTAAAATCGCTTCTTTTTTTATGCCCATCCCGGCAACAGGAACACATCCTATGGAATTGAAAATATCTTCTGTCCCTAAGGGGGAGTTCTGGGAGAGAAAATTTCCTGATAATAGAATGACTTCCACTCAATATGAACGCAAAGGTATAATGTTTGAAAAATATGGCTTATCACATTTTGCCTTTAAACTTAATTTAAGTGACTCTACCCTGATCTTTAATTGCCAGGGACAATATCTTGGCTTTATTCCCTTGCCCGGCTTTCTGAGTGTGAAACCTTATGCTGTTGCTGTTGCAGTAGATGATAATAGTTGGGAACTCGAAATTTCTATTCATTTTTGGGGGGCGCTTCTTGCTAAGTATTCCGGTGTGCTTCATGTTAATGCCTGATTTTTTTTATTAAAAATTTCTTGTTTGGTTTTCAGGTCAGCAACCCTTATGTAATAGACTATTGATTCTTCATTTACTGTATTCATATACCCTTCAATAGGCTTTTTTACTGAGATCCACATAGATTCACTCATAAGCATCATAACCTGTTTTTCATCAAAAGAGACAATCGACATCTTCCCTTTTTTTAATGCATTTTTCATAATACCTATGTCAGGCTGTTATTCCCCTGATGTGCACTTCCTGATTGTTTTACCTCCACTCCATCTACCATAAAATTCATAAAATTTCAGCACGGATTTTTATCTTTTTCTATTTCCTTAAAACAAAAAAAAGCTACTAATGTAACTTATATTTTTTGAAATTCAAAATGTTTTTATGAAAAACAATTAACATTGAGTTTTTTGTAAAAAAGACTTGTTTTTTTTGTTAATTAGTTGTACATTGCCAAATCAAATAGTTTGAAGTAGAGTGGTTTTTATAAGTGCTTTTACTATCTAATTTACTATCTATATTTAATATTTACTTTTAGTAATAATAATCAGAGATTAAAAAATACAATATGCCGGATTTATCGCCAGACGCAAAAAAAGGATTGTTAGCTCTTCAAAAACAATTAAGAATGTTTTTGAAGCAATTTAAAAAGTTGGAAAAAGGGTCTGCAGAATACAAAAAACATGCACCCCAAAGTAAAAATATTCAGGCTTTATACCTTCAATTAAGTTTGATGGACCTCAAAACCAGTGAACCTGTAAAACCGGTAGTTGAGAAAGCCGAGGAAAAAGAAAATAAATCTAAAAAAGAAGCCCGAAAAGCAAGAAGAGAGAAACGAAAGAAAGAACGCAAGGGTGCCCGGTCAGAACGTAGAAAAAAACGGAAGGAACTTAAAGTTGCCCGTCAAAAACAAAAAGACGACAAGTCAGGTGCCAAGGAAGAATCTAAATTCAGATTTGATGAGCTTAATAAATTATGGGATATTCTCAATATTGAAAAAATTACAACCAACTTCAGAGAGTATCTTAATGAGGCCGAAGCTTTATTGGATAAGGCAAAGAACTTTATCGATTATGCAGAAACCTATGCGCCAAACCAATTTCTGGATGAAATCGAAAAGGCAACAGATTTTATTGCTAAAATTGAGAAATTTATCGCTGTTGCCAGAAATATCAGTGGGCAGGTTGACAGGTATGCTAAATTGGCTCAACAGGTTGTTGCTACTACGCTTAGTATCCCTTCTAAAATTGAAGACCTTAAAGATGATATCGTTGCTGAAGCCAATAAGATTTTCGCTGCTGCTAAAAGTTTCATCGCTACTGCTGATACTTCCGACGAAGAAATTAAACTCAATGTTGAAAACCTTCAGAAATACCTCAAAAGAGGACAGGAAAAACTATCTGCTCTCGAACAGTTTGTTGGTATTGCCCTAAAAGATGAAAACGGGGACAAATTGCCGGACTGGTACAATAAACTTGAAGAGAAATATAATGAGTTGCTAGGTGGTACAACGGATTTGATACCCGGTACAAAAATCGATGATAAAATACTTCTGCAGATAACTTCCCTTAAAGGTTCTATTGATAGATTCGTTAAAGCTGCCAAAAATAAAGCTGATGAATTTGACCTGCAGGGGAAAATTAAAACTATTGAAGGTTGGTTGGGTAAATTGAGTGAATTTACAACTGCTATTACCGGTTTTGTCGATAATATCAAAGAAGGTGACCTTGCAGGAATCTATCAGGACCTCAAAGACTTCAAAAGCCTTATAGATTCCGATACAGATATCCTCGAAGGAACGGATATTGATGATAAAATTAAAGCTAAATTAAAAGAGTACTCCGGGAAAGCTCAATCATGGCTTATGAATGTTGTTACCGGTGGTGACCCTTCAAAAGAAGGTGAAGTCAAAGAAATTCTCGGTCTTATTGATAAACTCATTCTCAGTTCAGGTGGAGTGGTTGACCATTCTTCTAAATATGAGAAAGATGAAGACAAAATTACAGTGCCTGAAATTAAGGACGTATCTCAAAAACAAATTGATGAAGTCCTCGAGAAATACGGCATTACCAAAAAAGGTGCTTCCTATGAGGGAATCCTCTCCGATATGAAAGATGCTGCGGATGTAGTAAAAGCTAAAGTTGATGGAAAATATAAAGATGTTGTTAAAAGAGGTGCTTTGGCTTCCCTGGCATTCAAGGATGCCAAGGAGGAATACGATGATGCAGTAAAAAAACATAATGACTATTTTAAAGCCTCCAATGAAATAGGGAAGAAAATCTTAAATGGGTTATTTTCTGTGGCAGGAATTGCTATTAATGCTTTCGCCCCCGGCGCAGGATCTGCTGTTACAGCTGTCGGAAATGCCTTATTAGGCGATTTTAAAGGAGTTAATGACGAAATCGATAAAATAATTCCCGATAACCTGTCTTTCCTTGGAGATTTAGCTAAGGATATCATCCCATCTGTACTCCCTATCGTTGGTGAAGATATTGGTTTGATCGAAATTGATGGAAAAAAGGTGATTGCCGGACTGAATGAACTTTATGTGAACGGTGTTACTGCAAGATATCAGGAAGTGCTTGGTCTGCTGAATTCTGTTAAAGGAAAGGCGTCTGTTGTAGGGAAAAACCTGAGAACGGTTGAAAATTCTTCTGAAATTGGAGATGAAGAACTTAAAGAAGTTCACAAGAAAGTGATCATCCTTGAATTGAAATGGTCAGGCTTGGTGAAAGATGTTAATAAAAAATATATCAACCTGCCTTACCCACCAATTAATCAAAAAAAGGCTTATCGCAATGCAAGCAGATACTTGTATTCTGTATGGTTGATTAAATTCCCGCAGAAAGAAATCAGAATTGGTAATTCTATGATTGATCAATTCAAAAAATTTGGTGTAATGAAAGAAGCTAAGGCGCAATGGGATACCGGTTTCTGGGCAACTGCCGGACGTGGATTCTTCGGATTCTTTGGTGGTGACCCCTTTGATTACAGACCGGAACTTAAAAAAATGAAAGCCTGGGCATCCAAAGAAAATGATAAACTTAAATCTGCCAAGGCCTGGGCCAATGTGTTCTAGAATCTAATTTATTAATTAATATACTACTGACTGCCTGATTTTTCAGGTAGTCTTTTTTTATTTGATATGGATAATAACATTCATGAAGGCGTAGGCCTCTTAATTACTGATACCGAAAAATCTGAATTCTTTGTCCAGATAAAAGACAATACCTATCCCGTTGAAAAATGGAGAGGGGCTTGTTCCTTCTGGGGAGGGGCTATCGAAAAAGAAGATCCTTCTGTCTTGTTTGCCGTAAACAGAGAACTCATGGAGGAAATTCCCGATGCGGTAGCGGTCCTGGAAAATAATGAAAAAATAAAAATTGACAGATTTTGGGTCGTTTCCGGAGAAATTTCTTTCTGGCTCACTTTATTTGTAGTGGAAGTTTCCCCGCTAAAATTGAAACAAATTGCTGATTGTGAAGTATTGGAAGGATATGGAAAGTTGGTGTCAAGAAATGAATTGAGGAACATGAAATGGATCTGGAATATGGATTTTATCTTCCATTCTTACATTAATTCTGATAAGAATAGCTAAATTTGTATCTTTTCAGTACCCTGCTATACTAAATATGGTCTGATTTTAGTTTACCTTTTACTATCTCTGATTACTTAACCTTCTTATTCGTATCTGTTATTGTAAAATCTTCTACACTGTTTTATTTTGTCACTTTTTATGTTCGACAAAATTTCTCATCTCTTTTTAAGAATTTTTAAAAAAACGATAATGAAAAATTTTCTCTTGTTCACCTTTTCAATCTCTTTGTCCTTTTGCTCTTTTGCAAATGATGCTGATACTACTTTGTTTGTGGAATCAGAAGGAAAAATGAACGGCTTGATCGCAGATGTCCTCACGAATAAGAACAGAAATGTCAGGGAAGAGGCTTCCCTCGAATTACAAAGCAATCTCGAAACTACTCTAAACCTCAATGGTTCTTTTAATTATAGTTTTTCAAAATTAGAAGGGGTCTCTATTCAACAACCTGAAGATAAATCCTTCAGAATTTTTACCTGGCAGTTGTATCTCGATGAAAATCATTATCAGTACAGAGGCTTTATTCAGACTAAAGAAGGGAAAGTTTATAAACTTAAAGATAATTCTGATGATATGAGAACCGTGGAATTCTCTGTGCTGAAACCCGAAAACTGGTATGGTGCCCTTTATTATAATATTGTTCCGTTCAATCATCAGGGCCAAAAAATGTATATGCTCTTTGGTTATGATGCCATCGATTTTTATAACAAAAGAAAATTACTTGAAGTCCTTTGTTTTGATGAATCAGGGAAACCTAAATTTGGTAAGGATGTCATTGAAATTAAGGATGCCTTTGCTAGAAAAAGAAAAGTCAAACGCTTCCTGCTTGAATATTCCTCCTCTGTTAATGTAACACTTAATTATTCCAAAGAACAGGACTTGATTATTTATGACCACCTTATTTACGGGCAACCCATAAAATCAGGAGGCCCTTCCAATGTTCCCGACGGCAGCTATTGCGGACTTAAATTATCTAAAGAGGGAATTTGGGAATATGTTGATAAAGTTCATAAGGATGACCCGACTAAAATTCTTGTCGATGCTACTTCGTATGAAAAAATGATAGGTAATGAACAAAAAAGAAAAAAGAAAAAAGATATTTTCGGCCGTTCTGACTGATTCCTGAATCGAATTCTCTATTTACCTTACTATTTGTTTTGTTGTTTTTTGTTTTATAAATTCCTCTTTTATCTGCCTCTTGATTATTTTTGTTAATTTAGCAGCCAACTGATTTTAGTCTTTTATGAATTCCTGATATTTTATGTACACCCTGTGGCTGATGCCTGACAAAGATGCTTATCAGAAGTTAAGTAAACTCATTGTGGAGTTAAGTACCTCGCATGATACACCTCAGTTTGAACCTCATGTTACCTTGTTAAGCGGTATTACAGATGACCTTCATGTCGCAATTCAAAAAACCCAAGAACTTGCCAATAGTTGTACCCCGGTTTCCGCGACACTCACAAGAATAGAATTTCTTGAGCTTTTCTACCGATGTTTGTTTTTCTGTACAAACAAAAGTGAAGATTTAATGCAGGCCAGAACTTTGTCTGAAGAAATTTTTGAACATACTAAAATTTCTCCCTTTATTCCTCATGTCAGTTTTCTCTACGGGTCTTTGCCTGTCTTTCAGAAAGAGGCAATTATAGGGGATCTCGGTGATGCTTTCTTTATGGATTTCAGACTGTCTTCACTCCGGTTGGTCAAAACTCAAAGAACACCTGAATACTGGGAATTTATTGAAGAGTTTGATTTGTGAAAAATGTCTTTTATCTCTCCCTCTGTTGATGTTTAATCCTTTATTTCCCAGGTGTGGTCAGAAAGCAAAGTGGCAGTAGATAGGAATTGGTTATAAGGACAACCCCTTATGCCCCATTCGGAAGGGCCTACTACAGATAGTAAAGTTGTTTCGTCATAACGTTGATACAAATGATAAGTCTTCCCTATTAATGGCTTAAAACCTATCTCAGAATCATAAATTATTTCAGATATTTCAATTCTCTTCTGAATCTTTTTTGCTTGTTCAGCAAGTAGTGTCATCTGTTCATGAATCTGCTTTAATTGTGAGTTTGTTTGTTTGTGCATAGCCTCCACAGCCAGACTTTTTGTCTTTCCTTTGTCAATAGGTCGGATGACTACTCCTCCTACTGTATGTGCATAGGGTAGCGTATGAGGTTTATCCGTTATCTTGTCTTTATCGATTGGGTTGATGAACTCTTTATTATTTTTCATGTTATATTTTACTGTATGGTCAAATTCAGATTCTTTATTTATTTTCCTGGAACTAAAGTATTATTTTTTAATTGCTTTTGATATTACTTGCAATTTTTTTGAATAGCCAATTTTTTTCATTGATATTTATTTTTTGAAAGAACGATTTGTAAAGTGTTATTATTGATGAATTAAATTATAATGGTTTTATTTTTGTAGCTACTTTATTACAACAAAATTTATCCTTTTTAGTTTTCAATAAATCTGTTGTTTATCATTTTTTATCAGCAGGATTATTCTTCAACCTATGATTTGTAACTTTATAATGATATTATTTTTTGTTGATAATGAAAATATTTGGGATATCATGTTTTTATTTCAAATTAATAGGCTAAGTTTAAAATTAATATAATAGCTTAACCTGCTTTGTAGCTTGTCGAAAAATGCTTATATTTAATATTGGCTTTTACCACAAAATCACTTTACCTATAAAATTAATTAATATGATTGTTTTTAGTAATAACATCTTCAGGTTTTCGAATCTGTTTTTAATTTGCTGTTTTTTATCCTGCCTTAGTTGCAATAGTACTTCAACAGAAGAAAACACCGAGACTAATTCGAAAAAGAAGATCGTTGATGAGGAGTTTACTGTGCGTATATACCTTGGTGGTAATACTGATGGGTTAAATGGGATTTTGGCTCAAAGTGCCATCTCAGGTGAAATTTTGGATAATAATGTACATGCCTCACTGTTGGAAGCCAATCCCGATGGTTTTGAGTTCAGGCCTTTTCTTGCCACTGAAAGACCTGAAATAAAGGTGCTCGAAGATGGCTCAATGACGATGGATTTCGAAATCCGTGAAGAAGCCGTTTGGGATAATAATACCCCTGTCACGGCTAAGGATGTTGCTTTTACTCTTAAAGCTATAAAAAATCCTAAAGTGAATTCGGCCCATCTCAGACCTTGGTTTGAATTTATTGAAGATGTGATAATTGATGACGACAATCCTAAAAAATTTACTATCAAATGTAATAAAACTTATTTGCTTGCTGAAGCTGTTGCCGGTGCGTTCGGAGTGTATCCTGCTTACTTTTATGACCCGCAAGAACTTATGTCTGTGTTTTCTATCCCGGAACTAAATAATCCTGCTAATCTGAATAAATTAAAATCTAATTCTCGTATTATTGATTTTGCGGATGATTTTAATTTTAAATTTACGCATGAACCTGATATGATAGTTGGTGGGGGGGCTTATCAGGTTACTGAAATGGCAACACACCAATATATTAAATTGGAACTTAAGGAGAACTGGTGGGGTAATAATGTGGATGTTGATTACATTGCTGCTTATCCTGAAGTATTGCTTTTTAAGATTATTGATGATGATAATAATGCAATACTAAGTCTTAAAGAACAGGAATTGGATGTTATGACTTATATTCCTGAAGAGTCATTTATCGAACTGAAAGAAAATAAAAGAGCAACCGATAATTTTCATCTTTATACGCCTAATAGTTTTGCTTACAAATATATAGGCTTTAATATGAACAGACCTAAACTAAAAGATGTGAGGGTACGGAAAGCTATTTCCCATCTATTGGATAAAGATATTGTTGTGAATGAACTCTGTAGTGGATTTGCCTCTACGGTAGATGGTCCTGTAAATCCCATGAAAAAATATTATAATAAAAATTTACCCAAAATTGAGTTTAATATCGAAAAGGCTAAATCCTTATTTAAGGAAGCCGGGTGGAGTGATTCGGATGGTGATAATATTCTGGATAAGGTGATTGATGGTAAGAAAACGCAAATGTCGCTCAAGTTTATTTATCCGCAGGGCAAGCAGTTTTATAAAGATGTTGTTCAGATTCTTAAAGATGAAGCAGAAAGAGTGGGAGTACATATTGATATGGTTTCTTCTGAATGGTCTGTGATGCAAAAGGATTTGAATAACAAAAATTATGATCTCTCCGGACTCGGATGGGGACAAACACCCTTTCTCGATGATTTTAAACAAATCTGGCATACTTCGTCTTTCGCAGGGAGTAACACTGTAGGCTTCGGTAATGAAGAAACGGATTTACTAATCGATCAGATACGGGTTACGATGGATGAATCAAAAAGAAATGAGATGTACCTGAAATTTCAGGAAATGGTAGTGGAACAAAATCCTTACATTTTTTTAGTATCTCCTAAATTATGTACTGCAATCAGTAAACGCTTTAAAAATGCTCCTTCAACACCGCTTAGACCTGGGTATTGGGTGAGATTGTTTCAGCTGGCTGACAAATAATTTTTTGCTCCATGTATCCTTAGTTATTTCTTGAAATCTAGTAGCCTGAATAACATGCAAATTGATATCAACCCGGATTTTAAAGCTTGTTTGCACGAAATGGAACGTACGGACAATTGCTTGTTCATTACGGGGAAGGCTGGTACAGGAAAATCAACTCTTCTAAGGTATTGGAGAGAAAATACGCAAAAGAAAGTTGCCCTGCTTGCCCCTACAGGTATTGCAGCACTTAATATCGGAGGGCAGACTATTCACTCCTTTTTTGGATTCCCCCCACGGCCTCTCAAAAAAGAAGAAATCCGGCCCCGTAGAAACCGAAGGTTGTTTCAGTCTTTAGATGCTATTATTATAGATGAAGTTTCTATGGTGCGTGCTGATATGATGGAGCAAATCGATTATTTCTTAAGAGTAAATACCAATAAAAATTTACCCTTTGGAGGGGTGCAGATGATTTTTTTTGGCGATCTTTTTCAATTGCCCCCGGTCATTGCTTCAAGAGAAGAAAAAATGCTCTTCCATCAATTTTATGACAGCCCCTATTTTTTTTCTGCTGAAGTTTTTAAAAATGATCTCGAAATTAATATGATTGAACTCAGACAGGTCTACAGACAGGAAAACAGAAGGTTTATCCGTTTGTTGGACGCTATTCGACTTCGGCGTATTGATGAAGAAGAATTTGAAGAACTGAAT
>CAJQOX010000275.1 GCA_905480075.1 uncultured Aureispira sp.
CAACAGGACAGCCACTTTCACCTGCAAGGATGGCAACAAGGCAGCAGAGGCAGTAATTCAGGCAATAGAAACCGGTGAATCGAGCGAGGTAATCATGCTTACTATCGGCACACAAGTCGGGTCTGACGGAACAGTTGAAGAGGTATCGAGGTTTCAGTTTACCTGGTCATTCAAAGTTAAAAACAAATAGTATATTCCTGAAAATTTCCTGGAAGGGGGTTCATAAAGGAATTATTAAATATAATTATCTGTGATTTTCAGAAACAAAGAAAAAAATTACCAAATAGACCGATACCCAATCAGCAGCAATAAATCACTTCAGCCCTGGAGTGCTGCCGATGAACACATTCTGAAATTTACAGCACTGGAGGAACTGGAAGGAAAGACTATATTAATATATAACGACCGGTTTGGTTTTCTGACCTGTTTATTTCATCAATACAATCCTGCAACAGTCATCAGCAACAGATCGCATGAAATAGCAAGCCTTCGTAACATGAAAGCAAACGGGATGGAATCCCTGTTAACAGAATTCATCAATCCCTTGTCAGAAATTGAGGGGGCAACTGATCTGGCAATGATAAAAATTCCAAAATCAACAGAACTTTTCAGTTTATACCTGCATCAATTGTCAATGAGTATCAAATCAGATGGTATCGTGATTTGTTCCTTTATGACCCGGCACTTCAGTCCACAGATACTGGAAATTGCCTCTCTTTTTTACGAAGAGGTAAAACAAGGCAAAGCCTGGAAAAAATCAAGGCTTTTAATATTAAAAAAGCCATTTCCATACAAAAAACTAAATATTACCAAGCAAATTCTATTTAAAGGGCAGGAATTCAGACAATATTTCGGAGTTTTCTCATCGAAACACATAGATTATGCAAGTCAGTTTTTGATAGAACATATAACTGCAGGAACCGAAATAAAGCGTGTTCTCGATCTTGCCTCCGGCAACGGAGTGTTGGCCCAAGCAGTAAGAAAACAAAATAAGGCCTGTGAAATTCATCTGACGGACGACTCCTATCTGGCAGTGGAATCCTCAAAGATGAATATTAAAAAGGAAAACACTTTTTTTTATAACACCTGTGATCTGTCAGAATTTGAAAATGGTTTTTTTGATTATATAATAAGTAACCCACCTTTTCATTTCGAACACGAAATCAACTTGGAAGTACCTTTAAAAATGTTTTCAGAGGCCTATCGATGTCTTAGTAATGATGGTAGTTTTCAGCTTGTGGCCAATAAACATCTTAACTACAAACCACATTTATGCAAATTATTCGGGGATGTAAGTATTACAGCGGAGAACAGTAAATTCATAATTTATGAATGCAAAAAGTGAAACTATATCAAAACGTAAATTTTAATCTAGTCAAATTATAAACTATCAATTTAAAAACAAAAAATTAAACAGATTAGTAGATTTTTAACAAAAATACTTATATTGACAATTATTCCCTTTTACTATCAGTAAACACAACCAATGGAAGGCAAGAAAATTTTTATTGTAGAGGATGACATGATAATTCAAATGTTTATCGAACGGATACTGGCAAATCTTGGACTTGAAGTTATGGGAGAAGCTCGCACAAGTGACGAAACATTGGCATTTCTTAAAAACAACAGGCCGGATTTCATTTTAATGGATATAGGTCTTGCCGGGGATAAGGATGGAGTAGAGACGGCCGAAATGATCAATGACTTATATCAGATACCCATCATATTTCTGACCGGAAACTCAGATAAACCCACCTTGGAAAGAGCAAAGAAAACCAATCCTATCGGATTTATCAGTAAACCAATAGACGAGGCGAGTCTAAAGAATGTGATGATGAAATTTTTCAACAATTAGGGTCAAGTGTTCAGAAATAAAAACGCATTAAACCTGTTTTAAATTTTACCTGACTCCAGTGTTTTCACAGCATTTTTTGCAGCGGTTCTGACCAGATAGATCATCGCTGCAAAACGTTTATCTTTAGTATAACCCGATTTGAATCGTGCATATATTTGTTGTGCGATTACCGCCACTTTAAAGAGACCAAAGACATAATAAAACAGTATATCTGAAGAATTTATTTTCAAATTTCTTTTATTGAGGTATACCTCCAACAATTCATTTCTATTGAGGTTTCCGGGGAGCCAGGAAAGGTTGAAAGGTTTAAGAATATCCTCTTCATCGATTGCCACCCAATAGGCCAAAGTGGTACCCAAATCCATAAACGGATCGCCAACCGTAGCCATTTCCCAATCGAGAACCGCTTTTATCTGGGAAGGGGCATCTGAATTCAGTACTATATTATCATATTTATAATCGTTGTGAATCATTGCGGTTTTCTTGTCTGCCGGCATGTTTACTTTCATCCATTCAGAGAGCAGGTTCATCTGATCAATCTTGTCAGTTTCTGCCCTGTAATACCTTTTAATCCATCCATTAACCTGTCTATTGACATATCCATCCGGCCTGCCAATATCAATCAGCCCGGAATCCTGAACATCAATATTGTGGAGAGAAGCCAGGTTTTCGATAAAGGCAGTAGAAAGTTTTCTCATAAAACCAGGATTTGCATCCATTCCTTGCGGGATTTTATTCCTTAGAATAACCCCCTTAACCCTTTGCATAATATAAAAAGGAGCACCAATAACATCAACATCATTGCAAAACAAAAGGGGTTCAGGGCATTTGGAATATTGCGGATAGAGAAGACTAAGCACCTTAAATTCCCTGTTCATATCATGTCCTCCTTTGATATCGGCTCCAAATGGAGGACGTCTGAGAACATATTCCTTATCATTATCCTTAAGCAGATAAGTAAGATTTGAGTAGCCCCCGGGAAACTGTTTCAACAAACCATTACCTGAAAAATCTTTAAGATGCTTAGATAGGAAAACATTGAGTTGACCGAGGTTCAGGTTTTCGCCCGATCTGATATCAACCGCTTTGTCAGAAAAATCGGAGTTCATAATTAAAAATTAAACAGATAAATATTTTTTTAGAATTCCTTTGGCGAGGACAGATTTATGCACTTCATCGGGTCCGTCATAGATACGTGCCCCTCTTTCATGCCTGTACCAAAAGGACAGGATAATATCATCGGTTACCCCGAGGGCGCCATGCGTTTGAATAGCCCTGTCCAGCACTTTTTGGAGAACCCCTGCAACATAAAATTTGATGGCAGAAATTTCTTCCCTTGCGGCCTTAGCCCCAAGCCGGTCCATTTTATGAGCCGTATCAAGGACCAATAATCTTGAGGCATTAATTTCTACTCTGCATTCAGCAATCCAGTTCTGAACAGATTGCATATTTCCCAGCAAGGTATTTCCTTTTACATATCTTGAGGCCGCTCTTTTGCACATCAAATCGAAGGCCCTTTCACAAATACCTATCCATCTCATACAATGATGAATACGTCCGGGTCCGAGGCGTTCCTGTGCCAGGGTAAAACCTGAACCTTCCCTGCCGATTAAATATTCCACAGGGATTCTACAATTATTATAACGGATTTCAGCGTGGCTGATATAATCATCCCCTTTTTCTCCCATGACCGAAATATTCCTTACCAATTCAAACCCCTCAGTATCTGTGGGCACAATAAAAAGGGAAGCACGTTGATAGGGATTGCTATTCTGAGCATCCGTAATTGCCATTACAACAGCGAAGTCAGCACCATCAGCAGAAGAAGTAAACCATTTATGACCGTTAATTACATAGTGGTCATTATCAAGTACTGCCGTGGTGGCCATTTGAGTAGGGTCAGACCCTGCAAACTGAGGCTCCGTCATAGAGAAGCAGCTTCGGGAATCCCCCTTCACCAATGGATTCAGGAATTTTTCTTTTTGTAAAGAAGACGCATGAGCAAGCAGCAATTCCATATTACCAGAATCAGGGGCCTGACAATTAAAGGCATAATGACCTAATGGAGAAGCACCTAAAATTTCACTCAGGTGTGCTAATTCAACAAGAGAGAACCCCTGCCCTCCAAGCTCAACAGGCATTTGAGGAGCCCACCAACCCATTTTTTTGACAATTTCTCTTTTAGAATCCAGCAACTTTGCGACCTCTTTGAAAGGTTGAGAAAGCAAGCTTTTTTCCAAAGGATAAATTTCCTTTAATAAAAACTCCTTAATTTTCGGAGAAATAACATTTAAACGTTCCGAGATGGAAAAATTAGTCATAGAAAGAATATAAAAATACCTGAGACAGGATGAAAAAATTCGGTAGAAGTATGGAAAAAATTAAATAAGATTCAGGGATCCATTTTGGGAAGGCAATGATCCCGGGAGTGATTCTATTCATACTGAGACTGATTGGCAAAGACAGAATCCGCCCTTTCGATGATACGCAGAATCTTTTTTTTGTTGAGTGGTTTTTGAGTATAAGCGAGTACTGAGGGGAATTTTGAAGCTTTTTCCTTATCCTTTTTATCAATAGAACCTGTGAGCAAACAAATTGCGAAAGAATGATCCTGATAGGCAATTGCATTTTCATAGATTGTCAGAAATTGAAAACCAGTCATAACCGGCATATAATATCGAGAAAAACCAACGTTTTCTTAAGGGAATCCTGCATAGATATCAAATAAACAAGTCCTTTTTCACCACTATCAAAGGATTTTACATTGACATCCGGCAATAATTTATTAATGAATTTTGTATTTATAACATTGACGATATTATCATCATCAATCAATATAATTTGATCTAACATACTATTACATTTAAAATCAGGGACAGAGGGATATCTAAATGTAATGTGTTTTTATTAACAATGCAAATTATGAAGGGAACAAATGAAAAACTCTGATAATGTCGGTTTTTAAAATGTATCAGATGTTTAATTCCTAAATACAGAAAACAAAAATCAATTTTTAAATATCTTGTTCACAGCAATAAAAAAATATTCATCTTTTATATTACCAGGAGGCAAATACCAATTATAAAAGTGTCAGAAAAACAAAAACACACTTTTATATTTTTTAGAGAATAAGGCAGGTTCATTTTTTTTTCAATTCGTGCCATGTTTTGAAATCCGAGAAATCCTGCACTTTCAAATCCGCAGGAATTTCGGTTAGGGGTTGACATTGGAGCAATGATTTTTTACATTCAGCCGGCAATTTCTGATAAAGGGCAGTACCTTCTGTTTTCCAGCTGACCATTTCATCACTGAGGTCTTTAATAATTTTTGCCGGATTACCCACGACCAGTTTCTGATCAGGGATTTTGGTATTTGCCGGAACAAAGCAAAGTGCTCCGATGATACAATTTTCGCCAACTTCGACATCGTCCATCAGGACAGCATTCATACCTACAAGAGAATTTTTGCCAACTGTAGCACCGTGCACAACAGCGCCATGACCGATGTGCGCACCTTCTCTGAGATAAACTGTTTTACCCGGAAAAATATGAACGACACAATTTTCCTGCACATTGCAGCCATCTTCCACAACAATTTGCCCCCAATCCCCTCTTAAAACAGCCCCCGGCCCTATATATACTTTGGCGCCTATAATGACATTACCCGTCACATTAGCCTGCGGATGAACGAAAGCAGAAGGGTGGACAACAGGCTTATATCCATTAAATTCAAAAAACATAGAAAAATAATTTCGGTTTAAAAATAATTATCAGAATCAAGAAATAAGAAGACTTCAAAAACAAATAAAATATGAATAAGGATAACAATTTTATCAATAAACAGTAAGAAACAGAGGCTTTAGTAAAAAAACTGCATAAGAATTAAATACTTTTTGTAATTTTGCAGAAATAATTACATATTAAAAGGCAAAGATATCAAGATATCGCAATAAAACAATTGCACAGAACCGATAAAACACGTATTACGAAAAGATGGGATATTTTATAATGGGAATGCAACTCTTACTGAGTTTATCAATATTAGTAACACTTCATGAATTGGGACATTTCTGGACAGCCAAAAAATTTGGTATGCGTGTGGAGAAGTTTTATTTATTTTTTGATGCCTGGTTTTCATTATATAAGGTAAAAAAGGGAGAAACCGAGTACGGTATCGGATGGTTGCCTTTGGGTGGATATGTCAAAATATCCGGTATGATAGATGAAAGCATGGACAAGGAACAGATGGCACAACCCCCGCAGCCCTGGGAATTCCGTTCAAAGCCTGCCTGGCAACGGTTGATTGTAATGTTGGGGGGAGTCACTGTAAATTTTCTTCTTGGGATATTTATTTTTGCCATGCTTCTATGGATATACGGAGAGAAGTTCCTACCCTCAAAAAACGTAGAGAATGGAATATATTGCAGTGAATTGGCAAAGGAAATGGGCTTTAAGGATGGCGACAAAATATTGGCTGTCGGAGGCGAAGAGTTTAAGAAGTTCAATTCCGGGGTACTGATAGGAAAAATGCTTTTTGATAAAATTTATGATGTAACTATAGAACGTGATGGAAATGAGATGACAATTACGGTCCCTGACAGTTCAGTGATTAAATTGCCAAGTCAGAGAAAGGCTCCTTTATTTGAAGCAAGGTTTCCCTTTGTAGTCGGTGGATTTTTAAAAGACAACTCCCCTGGCAAGGATGCAGGATTGGAGAAAGGAGATTCTCTGATAGCCTGTAATGGTATTTCCACTCCCTTCTTTTCAGACTTCAAAAACATAGTATCATCAGAAAAGGACCAAGATGTAGAAATAGAATTTATACGTGAAGGCGAACTGAAAAGTCTTAAAATACATACTACTGACAAGGGATTAATAGGTGTCTTTCCATATGGCAGTGACCGTTACTTTGAGTTTGGCAGGGACAAGTACGGCTTTTTTGCTTCTTTTCCTGCTGGCTGCAGTAAAAGCTATAATTTTCTGGCCACTCAGATAAAAGCCTTTGGACAGATGTTTACGGGTAGAATCAAAGCATCTGAAAGTTTAGGAGGATTTATTTCTATCGGTAAGTTGTTTCCACCTTATTGGGACTGGGAACATTTCTGGCGAATGACCGCTATATTGTCATTAATTCTTGGATTTATGAACCTTTTGCCGATACCTGCCCTGGATGGCGGACATGTCATGTTTCTGATGTTTGAAATAGTTGCCCGCCGGCCGGTAAGTGAGAAAGTACTTGAATATGCACAGGTAGTAGGCATCGTAATGCTATTGAGTTTGTTGCTATATGCCAACGGGATGGATATCTATCGGTTATTTTTTTAGTTAGATAAATGTTAATCTACCAACTTAGCAGACTAAACATCCGTTAAAAAAGATAGAGATTTAATATATTTACAGATATTTTTCATGAATAACAATTATTATACACCCGATTATGAATAAGGTACCTCTTCTTATCTTTTTTATCAGTATGATTTCATTATCCTCTTTTTCACAGGAAGAGACAGATATGTCAAAATTAAAAAGTCTGAACATCAGCAATTCTGACATTGTTGAAGTTTATGGCCTTGTATTGACCAAGGGAGAACGTGCTGCCTATGAATATATACCTTATGTAACCGTTGCCCTGAAAGAATCAAACCGGGGCACTTATGCCAATTATGAAGGAATGTACTCAATCGTTGTTAACAAAGGACAGACACTTGTTTTTTCTGCAATGGGTTTCAAAGACCGAGAGATAGTAATCCCTGAAGATATTAACGGGATGTATTACAGTCTTACGGTAGAAATGGAGATAGAAGAGATAAAACTTGATGAAGTTATTGTTTTTCCCTGGCCCGACCGCAATAATCTTGTAGCTGAATTTCTGGCAATGCAACCCAATAAAGCAGGTCAGTTGGAAAACATCGCAAAGGACAATCTGAACAAAAACGAATTGTTGGCAATTGCTTCAACAACAGATATGGATGGAAGAGAGAGTTCGTCCTTCTTTTTACGTCAGCAGGCGAGTGACTATTCCTATAAGGGACAGCAGGCACCTCAACCTATTTTCGATCCCCTTGCCTGGGGGAAATTCTTCAAGAAGATGAATAAAAAGAAGATGACAGATAAAGAAGAGAAGATGATCAAAATTCTGGAAGGCGAGAATGAGTAAAACAGAAAACACAATAAACTATAAAAGGGCTTTTTCTTAATCAGAAAGCCCTTTTTTTATTGTGACATTTCTTCAATCATCTGAATGGCAACTTCATTCAGATTATCAATTGCAAGGGGAATATTCCAGTTATCCTTATTTCTGGGTTCCACGAAATTAGACACCCCCCTTATTTGCAGGCAGTTGACCTGTTGTTGCAGGCAACAGAAAAAGAAGGCGCTCCCCTCCATTGATTCGAGGTCTACCGGATATTTTTCAATGATTTTCCTGATAGACTGAGAAGTACCATGAACTTTATTAACCGTTATGGCAGACGCCTTAGGTAAAAATGCACTATCAGAATTCGGGCTATACAAGGTTGCATTAATATAAGGTGGTTCGTTGTGGTCAATCAGCTGCAAATCGAATATATCGGTAAAAGTACCATCAGCCTCTTCAACACCTACATCAGCAAAGCGGTCAGAGACGACTTGAAAAACCTGCCCTAAAGACATTTTATTATTAAAAGACCCGGCTATACCGAGGTTTATTGCCAAATCCACTGTGTTTTTTGCTAAAAAAGAAGCAAGGGCAAAAGTAGTGTGAACCATTCCCACTCCGGTAACAAGAATATGAATATCTATTTGTTTGGAAAAAAACCGGATATTGTCCTTATTCTTATAATTTGCTTTCAGAAAATTAAGGAGAGGAAGAATTTCAAATTCAGTGGCACTGACGATCAGTAATTTCATTGATGTTCAAATAAATTTAAAAACTTAAAAAATCATCTTAAAAAATATTAGGAATCAAAATTATAAAAAACAAAAATAATACATGATAATTCTCTAATTTTATTAGATTTGCGGCAAGATAGGGGAAAATTAATAAAATAAAATTAATAACATTACAAATAAAGAAAAAATGGCTACTAACAGAACATTAACAATGATTAAGCCCGATGCCGTAAAAGCAGGTCATATCGGAGCAATTTTAAACCAGATAAACGAAGCGGGCTTCCGTATTGTTTCATTGAAAATGACTCAATTAACCAAACGTGGAGCAGAGCGTTTTTATGAAGTACATGCAGAACGTCCATTTTACGGAGAATTGGTTGAATTTATGACATCAGGACCTATTGTAGCTGCAATTCTTGAAAAAGACAATGCAGTAGCTGATTTTCGCAAGCTGATAGGTGCTACTAATCCGGCCGATGCAGAAGCAGGGACTATCCGTGCAAAATATGCGAAAAGCCTGGGAGAGAATGCTGTTCATGGATCTGATTCTGACGAAAATGCAGAAATAGAAGGAAACTTCCATTTTGGAGGGACAGAACAATTCTAAAAAAAAAGAATTAATAAAATCACAAAAAGCTGTTTCGATTGAACCGAAACAGCTTTTTTTCGTTATTTTTATATGTAAATATTGACATAGTCAGAAAAATTCATGCAAAAACAAGATAAAATTGCCGTCAGCGAATATTTCTACAGCCTTCAGGGAGAAGGCAGGACGATGGGTATCCCTGCAATTTTTCTCAGGCTGACAGGCTGCAACCTGATCTGCGGAGGTAAAGGTGTGGAGAAAGATGGCATTTTGCGTGATGGAGCCACATGGATTTGTGATACTATTGACGTATGGATGCAGGGTACTACCTGGTCTTTTGATGATATTACAGAGGAGTTAAATAAGACTACTGATTTTGTAAAGCGCTTAAAAGAGGGGGTTCACCTGGTAATTACCGGAGGAGAACCCTTACTTCAACAGACAAGAATTCTTCATTATCTGGAATATCTTGAAGAAGAACATCAACTGATACCTGTAGTGGAAATAGAAACGAACGCTACCATTCTTCCTCATGAAGACCTTGATAAACGGGTACATTTCTGGAACAGCTCTCCCAAACTGAGTAATTCAGGTATGTCAGCTGAAGAACGGCTGAATATTGATATTCTGAAATGGTTTTCCCGGAATGACAAGACAATGTTCAAGTTTGTACTCTCTAACATAGAGGAATTCGAAGAAATCCGGGATCAATTGATTTCAACATCGGTTATCGACCGCTCAAAAATAGTGTTGATGCCTGCTGCAGATAGTATAGAACAACTTTTGGAACGCAATGAGATGATTGCGGACTTGTGTATAGAAAATCAGTTGCGAATGAGTACACGTTTGCACGTAGAAATATGGAATAAACTGACCGGAGTATAAAAACTATTTCATGTCAATTTGTACAATATACCTCAGAAAAGTTAAATGGCACATAACTTGATTTTAAATATACAGAACGAAGACATATTGTAGACAAACCTGCCATTAAGATAAAATTTAGACGATAAACATCTCTACCGTCATAGGACAAAAAAGTTTTTTAAAACAGCACTATGACATTTT
>CAJQOX010000276.1 GCA_905480075.1 uncultured Aureispira sp.
CGTGGTTATACCCGGCTCACAAAGACCGGCAGGAATTACGATGTGGACCTGGAGGCTGTAAAGCAGAATATTGCGCAGGGTGCCCCGGTTATTATTGCTGTCAAGGTGCCGAATTCCTTTCAGGAAATGATGGGCAAAAAAGTATGGAAACCTACTGCTTCGGAGGCAAGAAAAGTGGAGAATCACGGAGGACATGCTATGTGCCTGATTGGCTATGATGACAATAAAAAGCTTTTTGAGATCATGAACAGCTGGGGCCCTCAATGGGGAGACAAGGGTTTTGTTTTTGTAAGTTATAAAGATTTTAAGATCTTCTGCAGGGAAGCCTACGGAGTGTTTCCGCATAAAAAGGCCAAAACTTCTTCGGCCACAAATTTTGCCATAGAGTGTGGCCTCTATCAGGTTTCGAACCAAAAAAATCTTAATTTAAAGCATATACGTGACAACTTTTTTGAGACTACTTCTCCTGTAAAGAAGGGAACTGAAATGAAGATAGAAATCACCAATTCACTGGAATGTTTTACCTATGTATTCAGCAAGGAAGCAGACAGGGGCAAAAAACAGGGGGCTGCCCTGAAAGTTTTTCCGCCATCCGACAAATATTCCTCTTATATGGGTATAGTAGGAACCCGGCTTTTTCCGCGTGCCGGGGTAGGTGAATTCTATGCTGACAACGAGGGTAATCGTGATTATATGGCGATAATTTACTCCAAGGAGGAACTCAACCCCGATAAGATACGAAGGGATATTGACCGTGCCGGCAAGGGCAATTTTTATGATAATGTGATGGCAGCCGTAGGTTCCCGGGTTTTTGACAAACTGAATTTTAAGTCAAAGAAGGGGCCGCTGATCTCTTTTAAACAAAAGGCGTCGAAAAGCAAGGATGTTGCGGTGGTTGTTATTGCGATGGATAAGATTTAAAAACAGATGTTTGATGTTTGATGTTTGATGTTAGATATTTGATATTTGATATTTGATGTTTGCTTAATTATCATATGTTAATCGGGCTTTCATTTTTTAGTTATAAATTGCACACTCATTCAATTTATAACATAATAAAATTTAAAGATGTATTTTGACAATAAAGTAATATGGATTACCGGTGCTTCTTCGGGCATCGGGGAAGCTTTGGCTTATGAATTGGCTAAACAAAAGACTACATTGATCTTATCGAGCAGAAAGAAGGAGGCACTGGAGAAAGTCCGGGAGGTCTGCCTGAGGGTCAATAAGGAAATATATATTGAGGTACTTGACCTTGAAAAATACGACAGCATGCAGGGGATTGCTGATAAGGTGATCGCTCAACACGGACGGATAGATATTCTGATAAATAACGGTGGAATTTCTCAGCGTTCACTCACAAAGGATACGATCTTAGAAGTGGACAAGCGATTGATGGACATAAATTATCTGGGAACTGTGGCATTGACAAAGGCCGTCTTACCTACATTTCTGAAACAACAGAGTGGTCAGATAGTGACCGTTACGAGTCTGACGGGACGGTTTGGCACTCCTTACAGGTCTGCCTATGCAGCGAGCAAACATGCTTTGCATGGATTTTTTGATTCCCTGCGGGCCGAGTTGGTGAACGACAATATTGACATCTGTATGGTTTGTCCGGGATTTATAAAAACGCAGGTAAGCATTAATGCCTTTGTAGGTGATGGCAGTGCATTGAATAGCATGGATGACAGGCAGGATAATGGCATGGATGTGACAATTTTTGCCGGGAGGATGATGCGCGCTATGCGCAAGAAGAAGAAGGAGGTATATATTGGAAAGAAGGAGGTTGTGATGATCTATATAAAGCGTTGGATGCCCTGGCTGTATTATAAAATGATTGCAAAGGTCGCTGTGCGATGAATAGTCATTAGTCATAAGTAAAATTTGCTTTGCCAATTTTTACCAATTATGAATTATGAATAAGTTGCAGAAAGAAAAGAATTGCAATGCAATTCTTACTTACTACTTTCTACTTTCGACTTATGACTTTCGACTAAAATAATACTCGGCACTTTTTTTGTTTAAGGATAATTATTAAGGAATTTTTCAATCGTAAATAAGGGTATTTCTTTTTTTGGATTGCAAATTGCTTAGAAAATACTATCTTAGCGTCAAGCGTAAAAAATTAAACAAAAAAAAATGAAAGGCACGTATTCAACTATTCTATCTATTTTAATTATACCCCTATTATTTATACCTGAACTTACTTTTGCACAGGAATGGGATTTAGCCAAGGACAAGAATGGTGTTAAGATCGAGACCCGGTTTATAAAAGGCTGGAGTATAAAAGAATACCGTGCTACTGTGTATATCAAAACCACATTGGCTAAAGCGGTGGATGCTTACCGTGACCCTGTCAAGCGCAAAAAATTCATGGAACGCAGCATCGAAGTTTATGACCTTAAGAAAGTTTCCAAGGATGAAATCATTACTTATAATCTGGGGAATGCCCCATGGCCCGTACTGGACCGAGATAATATCACCCGTTCAGTATTTTCAAAACCCAAAAGCAATCAGGTGAAGGTTACAATGACTTCTTTGCCGGATTATATACCACATAAAGATAACATTGTACGAGTACCGAAAACAAAGGGATATTGGTTGTTTATAGATGTTGGAAACGGGAAGGTAAAGGTGGTACAGCAATCAGTAGCCGATTTAGGAGGTTCTATCCCTGACTGGGTTGTCAATTCCACAATAGTTGAAGGGCCTTATGATACTTTGCTGGCCTTAAAGAATATGTTGCAGCAATAAAAAAAGCTTCGCTTTCAGACAGATTCACCAATTGAGTGAATGTTTAATACTGTCGGAAAGCGAAGCGTTAAATAGGTTGTAAAGGACTATTTTTTGAACATGAAGAGCAGGTCTGCAATTCTATCCCTTACATTCTTTCTTTCAACAATAAAATCCAGGAAGCCACTTTCAAGTAAAAATTCTGAACGTTGAAAGCCTTCTGGCAATTCTTTTATTTTTAGCGTTTCTTTAACAATTCGCGGACCTGCGAAAGCAATCAATGCATTAGGTTCTGAGAAGTTAAAATCACCCAACATGGCAAAAGATGCAGAAACACCCCCTGTAGTAGGGTCGGTAAGAAAAGAGAAATAAGGTACTTTTGCATCTGCCAACTGAGTCAATTTAGCAGAAATTTTTGCCATTTGCATCAATGAGAATGCCGATTCCATCATACGCGCCCCTCCGGATTTAGAGATAATCATAAAAGGCGTTTTATTTTCGATACAATAATCGATGGCTTTGGCGATTTTTTCCCCCATAACAGAGCCCATAGAACCACCTATAAAGCCAAAATCCATGGCAGCAATAACAAAGTTCATTTTTTTGACCTTTCCTTTTGCAACCCGAATAGCAGAATCGAGTTCCGTTTTTTCACGGGCAGCCTCAAGTCGTTCGCTGTAAGGCTTCAAGTCTGTAAATTCAAGAAAATCATGGGCAATCACATCGTGATAGAGTTCAGTATATTTACCCTTATCGAAGATAATTTCGAAATATTCCTGAGAACCGATACGTTCATGCTGATTACAAGCAGGGCAAACATATAGGTTTTCAATTAAATCTTTTATTGTAGAAGTAGTTTTGCAGGAACCACACTGATGCCAAATACCATCAGGCGTTTCTTTCTTTTGAGAAGTAGCTGTAGTTATACTGTCTTTGTCTCGTTTGTACCAACCCATTTTAAGGTTACTTTTTATGTTTTTAAGAAGATCCATATGCAAATTACAAAATTGTATGAATTAGAGGAATAATTGAGTTTTTAATTTACTTTTTGCTTTTCAAAATGGCTTTCCGGTTAAAAGGAATATAAAGGTAAGTTCAAATTTTAATAAAAAAAAGAAACAGAGGGACAAATAACTTCTTCTTAATAATTAAGATTTGGCAACCTTGCCGTAGAGGTCAAATTCGGTAGCATCAATAATTTCAATCATAGCAAAATCACCAATTCTGACAAAATTGTTTTCAGTTTTGACCAGGACCTCATTATCCACTTCCGGAGAATCGTACTCGGTACGTCCCACAAAAAACTCGCCTTCCACCCTATCGAAGAGCACCTTGAAAGTTTTGCCGATCTTGGCCTGATTATTTTCCCAGGAGATACTTTCCTGTACACTCATTATATGTGCTGCCCTGGCCTCCTTAACATCTGCCGGGATATCATCACTCATTTCATGTGCAGGCGTATTTTCTTCGTGTGAATACTGAAAGACCCCTACCCTTTCGAATTTCATTTCCTGCACAAAATCCACCATATCCTGAAACTCCTCTTCGGTTTCTCCGGGAAAACCGACCAACAAGGTAGTCCGGAAGGTCAGATTAGGCACTCTTTCACGTGCTTCCCTGATTAATTCGACTGTTTGTTCCCGTGTAATCTGTCGGCGCATACGTTTTAACACCACATTATTGGCATGTTGCAGGGGCATATCTATATAGTTGCAGACCTTGGGCAATTCCTTCATCGCATCAAAGATATCGAGCGGAAATTTGCTTGGGTAGGCATAATGTAATCTTATCCATTCTATTCCCTCCACCTCGCTGAGTGCCCTCAGTAGGTCGGCGAGTCTTCTTTTTTTATAGATATCGAGGCCGTAGTAGGTCAGTTCCTGTGCTATCAGCATCAGTTCCTTCACCCCTTTTTTGGCGAGGCCTTTGGCTTCTTCTACCAGGTCATCGATAGATTTTGATATATGTTTTCCCCGCATCAGGGGAATCGCACAGAAGGAACAGGTACGGTTACAGCCCTCCGAAATTTTTAGGTAGGCATAATGCGGTGGCGTCATCAGCATGCGTTCCCCTATGAGGTCGTGTTTGTAATCTGCCTCGAGTTTTTCCAAAAGTGCCGGCAATTCAAGGGTACCGAAATAGGCATCTACCTCTGGAATTTCCTCTTCAAGATTATCCTTATAACGCTGAGAAAGACAGCCTGTAACATATAATTTATCGATATCCCCCTTTGCCCTTACATCGGCATATTGAAGGATCGTATTGATAGATTCCTCTTTGGCGAGGTCTATAAATCCGCAGGTATTAACAATAACAATATTAGCGTCCTCATCATTGCTGTCATGGACCACTTCATATTCATTGGCCTGCAGCTGATGCATCAACACTTCAGAATCCACCATATTTTTGGAACAACCCAAGGTGACCACATTTACCTTATCCTGTTTGTGACTTTTAGTCTTCATAGAGTATATTTTACACTTAAGAAAGGCAAAGGTACAACAGCAGTTTCTTTAAATATAATTTTTGCTATTAAAAAAGAACCGGAGGAACTAATTTCTAAACTTTTGGATTAATAAATTATAAAAGAATGGCAGGGGACTTTGTAATTTAAACAAAAGCCTTATATTTGCAACACAGAAAGCCAAAACAAATAAAAAAAGGGGGATTAGCTCAGTTGGCTAGAGCGTTTGACTGGCAGTCAAGAGGTCATCGGTTCGATTCCGATATTCTCCACAAAAGATAAACATTCCATATCAGATATGGAATGTTTTTTTTATTTGGGAAAGGAGATTTTGTTTTTTTTGAAGTTTGATCACAATGCACTACTTCCAAGAACATAAGCTATGACATTTTTTGTTTCATTCTGTTACAAATGGAAGATCAAGCGTTACATTTCGTTTTTTACTTGTTACAGATGTAACAGGGTTATACAGGTGCTGTTACAAAATTCTGAGAGCCAAAGAGCCCTATTTATATAGGGTCTAGGATTTTTTTCTTTTTTTGTTACAGATGTGACAGAAAAAGAAGATACTAGGATTTCTTCTAATCATCAGGTTCTTAAAAAAAACTATCCGTTTTTATACGTTTATTAAACGGATATATTCGCTTAATATTCAACTACTCTATTTTTAGTTCGTATATTATAGTTTCTTAGAGATTAAACACCTTCTATTCAAGAAAACACACAAACAACTAAATATCAAATTAAAATATCCAACAATATTTCGACCTTAAACATTTAAAGTTGAGATTTTAATCTAAGAAGGGGCATAACAATTCGGTTATTATCGAATCCAGATTATTTTTTGATTTTTTAATGCTATTTTAGAGCGAAAAAAGATAGGGTATATATATGTAACAAAGAGTGTATACCCACTTGTTGTCTTTCATCAGAATCAAAATTTTGGTTTTGAAGCTCATCCAGAAGAGCATTTTGAGCTAAAACCTCTACTATTTGAGCCTTATTTCGTATATTCGTGAGCTATAACTAAAAAAATGAAATGATTGACTCAAAAAATAACGAAATTCTCCAGTTTGTAAAAGAAAACCCATCGTGCTCTTCAAAAGAAATATACGATGGTTTGGAGATAAAAATTAGCTACACAACGGTAAAAAGAAACTTATCCAAACTTTTATCTAAAAATCTTATTCAGACTATAGGAAAAGGAAAGGGTACTAAATATCAAATAAGCCTAGCTTATGAACTATTTGCCCCTATAAATCTAGATACATATTTTGAAAAAGAAATTGATGAAAGGAAAATCAAAAATAGCTTTAACCTATCCTTAATTCAAACTGTTTTAACTAAATCAGAGTTGTTTACTCAAGAGGAAAAAGAGCATTTAGAAAGTTTACAGAATGTATATCAAAAAAATATTTCTACTCTATCTACCTCTGCTTACAAAAAAGAATTAGAACGTTTAGCGATTGACCTTAGCTGGAAATCTTCACAAATTGAGGGAAACACTTATTCTTTACTAGAAACAGAACGACTTTTAAAAGAAAAGGAAACTGCCGCAGGTAAAACAAAAGATGATGCAGTTATGCTTTTAAATCATAAAGAAGCCTTGGACTTT